>JAITNT010000093.1 GCA_031290295.1 Clostridiales bacterium | reverse complement strand
AACAGCGCGGCGAAGTATGCGCCGAACGAGCTAGACGGAGTAATTATCGCAACGCCGTCCGCAAGCGTGCCGAATATGCCCGTATAATTGAAATAGCCGTAGGCGTTCTCGGTTTCGATAATGCCTAACGCGGGCGGCGCCGCGCCCGTAAACTCTGCCGTTTCCAGCTTAGACAGACCCGCAAACGCCTCCTGCCCGATATCGGCAAGCGACGCGGGCAGCTTGATAGCCTTTAGGTCCGCGCAGTAGGCGAACGCGTCGTTACCGATCGAGGTCAGGGACGTATAGCCACTCAAATCGACGGTCACAAGCCCCGAAAGCCCGTAGAACGCGCTTTCGCTTATTCCGACGAGATCGGCGACGTTGATACCCGTAAGGGTGAACGCGCCGGCGACGCCGATTACCGCCGAGGGCGATACGACCAGATATAACGTCAGGGAGCTGCCGACGCCCGTTTTATAAATTATACCGCCGCCGTTGCCCGACTTAAACGGTCCGCCGTCGTCAAAGGTTATACTGTTGATGTTGCCGTTGAACGAATCGAAATAGAAGCCCGTTACGGTCTTTGGCAATACTATATCTATCGGGGCGGACGGTAATATCGTTTTGAACGTACCGTTAGCTTGAGTCTCGACAAAGCCGTACCCGACCGCCGTCGCGTTATGACCTATCGTAACGAGGCTCGACGAAATTCCGATCGTCAGCGTTTCTAACAAGGGCGCGTCGATAGCGGGGTACAGCGCCCAGCCGTTGTCCTCTGTAGACATCGCGATGTTGCCCCACATATTGCCCGGGAAGCCCTCCGTAAGGCTTGTCACGGACTGCGGAAGCGTAAGATTTTTTAAGCGGGGCAGATAAATAGACGCGCCTATCAGCTCCGTAACGCCCTCCGGGAGGGTAAGGCTTTCCAGATGCTTCATTTGGTTATTGCCCGGGGTCTGTATACTTTCAACCGCGTCGAACGCGAACCTGTCGTACCGCGTAACGCCGTTAGGTACCGTGAACGAGCCTCCCGCCGCGTCCTGTCTGCCCGCGCAATAGACGATAAACCTGTCGCCGTTCACGCCGTCGATTTCGATAAGGCACCGTCCGGCGGAGCCGTTCGCGACGTTTGTCTTGAATTTAGCGTTTCCCGCCGCCACCGTAATTGACTGCAATACGGCGACCCTCTCGTTGCCCGAGCCTGCCGAGGCGGTAATCGCGCCCTCGCCTATGTATGTTACTCCCGCGCCTATCGTAACGTTAGGCAGGAGCGCGCCGTAAAAAGCGAAATCGCCTATATGCGTAAGCCCGCTAGGCATAACGAACGCCGGAACGGGTCCCAGATTACGCGTAATACCGAACGCGCGGCAATTCTTAAACGCGCCGTAAATCGGCACTACCAAATCGCCCGCCGACCGGCCGCTGATTGCGGTAAACCGCAGACCGCTCGTGCTTCCCGCGACCTGATTCCAAGCTAAGATTCTGTATTTACCCGAAGCGGTTTCCTCGCCCTCGATTCTGCTCACCGACCCCCCGAAAATTACCCTCTGCAAATTCGTGCAGCCGAAGAACGCGGACGTCGGGATTGTGTCTACGCTGCCCTCGAACGTCACGCCGTACAGTATGCCCGATTCCATGAACAAGCCGGGATACATATTCGTTATCGACGCCGGGAGCGTGAACTCGGTATACCTGTCCCACTTATGTACGTAAACCAACGTCTTACGGTCGCTCGTCAATATGCCCAGCGCGGTGTTTACATAATACGCGCCGTCCGCCAGGGTTACCGAGCCGGTGCCCGAATTATAGAAATTATTCCTGAACGCAAATTTTTCAATATACGTTATCGACGACGGCAGACGGATATGTCCGCTGGTGAATTGAAGCGCCGACGTCCAAAGCTCCTCTACGCCGTTGCCGAAAATTAGCTCCGCCGCGCGGAAGCACTTGAAGCCGTCGCCCTCGATAACCTTATAATTGCCGGGTACGAAGAACCGCCCGATGTTCGACGACGAGTTGATTTCCATGGTGTACATGCCCTCGGAAAGCACGCGCGTAACGGGCTTGCTTCCCGCCGTCGGCTCGCCCGTAGACGCGTTATACGGGTACGCCTCGGGCAGATAATAATCGCCCGCCGCCACGGAAAACGCCGTGCGGTGACTCTGCAGCTCTACGCCGTACTCCGCTCCGCCGTTAATCGGTACGAACGTAAGCCAGCTTGCGGGGAACACCTTGCCGCCGGTTTCCCTGAACAGCTCCAGCTCGGAATCGAGCCAATGCGCGACCAGATTCAGGTCCGACGTAACCTGGTCGCCGAAGTTATAAACCGCGCCGGTGCCGTCGTTATACCATACCAACAGGCGGTTGCCGCCAGAGGGCGCGACGGCGGGTTCCGGGACGGTCTTGCCGTCCGCGACCGTGACGCTCGGAATTTTGGCTATATTAGCCGCGTCCGTAAACGTAACCGTATGATAAACCGTAGGCGTAACGTATTCAAACTCCGCCAGCAGCGTTATGTTCGTGCCGATCGCCGTATTAAAATCGAAAGCCGAGCCGCTGCGGTTCCACTGCACGAAGCGGTAATTCTCCAGCGCCGGCGTTGGCGGCTGCGACACCTTGTCGCCGTCGCTTACCTTAACCTCGAAGTATTTACCCGCCAGATAGTCCTCGTAGGACAAATAGAACTTCACCGAAAAGACACCCGCCGGAAGCCACTTCGCCGTGAGCGTAATTTCCTCCGTAACGGGAGTTTCAAAGTCGTACTCCGCGCCGCCCTCGTCGAGCCACCCGTCGAAGCCGAAGCCCGCGCGGACGGGCGCGAACGGCTCGTCCACGGTTTCGCCGCTTACAATCTTGACGGTGTACAACCGCGCCTCGTCGTCGTTAAAATCGAAGTGAACCGCAACAAATAACACGGGGGCATTATCGCCGCCCGTGCCCGGCACGTCGCCGCCGTTGCCGCAAGCCAGCACCGCCGCCGCGCACAGCACGGTAAACAAAACGGATAATATTGCAAACAAGCTTTTCCTTCTCATATAAATTACTCCTTTACGAAAAATAAAGTATACCGCCGTATTCTTGCCGAATTTTCTTTTTTAAGCTCCTTTTTTGTCTTTCTTGAAAAGAAAGACAAAAATAGCCCGGGCTATTTTTCAATTATTATACGGTCATTATACTACATGCCCGCACAATTTGCAAATACTTTCACGCCAAAATGCGCCGCGCCGCTAATCCGCGATAGACGCGAATGCGCGCTCGCTCCGCCGCCTTAGCGGCGGCTTCGTCTCGCTTAACCGCATTCGGGCGGACTTCAACGGCATAGTCTTATCCGGGTTATTACTGCTTACTCGTTTAGTACGGGTATAAGCCGCTCGCGCGCTTCGCGTGGCGCTCGCTTGCGGTACGGGTTCTCCTTGTTCTCCTGTACCCCATAAACAAAACAAAATCAATGTCATGTTGAGCGCAGTCGAAACATCTCTTCGCTGCTTGCTAATAAACAAACTAGCCCTATCCGTCATTGCGAACGAGGCGTAGCCGATGTGTGGCAATCCGGTTATAACTTATCCTCTTTCCTCATTCCTCATTCCTCTTTTCTCTTTTCTCTTTCCTCTTTCATTTCTTCACCTATTACCAATCATTCTCTTTCCCTCTCCTCTTTCCCCGCCCCTTAATCCGCGTCGGCGGTGACAATCGGAAAAAGTATTATTGCGGAGGTGCCCTCGCCGGGCTCGCTTTCTATCACTATTTCGCCGCCGTGAGCGTCTATAATTTTTTTGGCTATGGACAGCCCCAGACCGGAGCCGCCGCCCTCGCGGGTGCGAACCTTGTCGGCGCGGTAAAAACGCTCGAATACGTGCGGCAAATCCTCATGCCCGATTCCGATACCGGTGTCGGCTATTACGACGCAAGCCTGCTCCTCCTTGCGGAAGCAGCTGAAGGAAACGGAGCCGCCCGACGGCGTGTATTTAAGCGCGTTTTCCGTAAGAATGCGGATAAGCTGCTTGAGCATATTTCTGTCCGCTATAAGGTTAAAGGCCTCCATTTCCGCCATGCGCACGTTGTGACTGCCCGCGCAGGCAAGCTCGGTTTCCTTGACGACCTCCTCGACAAGCTCGTTCAAAAAAAAGTCGTCCCGCATAGGCTGTCCGTGTGAAACGCGCGTCAAAAAAAGCAATCTGTCGATAAGCGATTTCATGCTGTCAACCTCGCCGTTTATAGCGTCCACGCTCTCCTTGAGCACGGACGGGTCGGCGGCGCCCCACCTCGACAACAGCTGCGCATAGCCCGCGAGCACGGCAAGCGGCGTCCTAAGCTCGTGCGACGCGTCCGAAACAAAACGGTCTTGGGCGGAAAAGCTTGCTTCCAAATTAGCGAGCATACCGTTAAGCACCTCGGCAAGCTCGCGTATTTCGTCCTGCGACTCCGAGGTGTCTATGCGCGTGGACAGCGTTTCGCGGGTAATGCTTTTGGTCGTATTCGTAATTTTGCGCACGGGCTTCATGATTTCACCCGAAAAGGCTATCCCGAGCGCGCCCAGCAGCAGCAACGAAATAGGCACCGCCATGAATACCAAAACCTGCGTGCTCATCACCGCGTTCAGACGCGCGGACATATCGCAGCTCATGTAGTATCTGAGCGTTTCGCCGTCGACCGTGCGCGAGCACGCGTAATAAAGCCGCTTACCCGACTGCACATAGGTGTTCCACTTCTTATTAGCGGTTAAATCCTCGCCGCCCCCGGCGCCGTCGAAAATTTTGATTTCACTGCCGCCCAACAGCTTGGTTATCACAAGCCCGGCGTCCAAAATTTCACCGCCGGCGGCAAGCTCCGCCGCCTCCGCGTCCGAAACCGCCGCGCCGTAACCTACCGCCTGTTCGAGATACTTATCGAGTGCGCCCGAAGCGGCGGTTACTACGGAATCCGTGATAAAATAGTTAATCAGAACCGCGCCCGCCACGCCGATAACAAGATAAATGCCGCAATAAATAAGCATCATTTTGGTGACGACCTTTATTTTGAAGCGACTGTTGACGAAGCGGAAAAACCGCCCCGCCTGCCGCGGCAAAAACGCCACCGTTCTTTTGATGCCGCCGTCCTTGGGGTTTTCGGCTATCCCGGCTTGCGGCGGGCACGGCTCGTCCTTTATACCGCCGTCGTTTGCGGCGGTCGGTTCGGTATCGATATTATTTCGTTCGTCGTCGTTCATCGCTTATCGCTCTGCTTCCGCGGCGGCGGGCGCGGCAAATTTTTGCGTGCGGTCAATCATAGTACGCAGATAGACCGTTTCAAAATCAAAGACCGCTCTGCCGAGGAGATACCGCATATACGGCAACGCGTCGTCCGGTCGGGTTTGCGACAAAAAAGACGATTCAAGCAGCGACATAAAAAGCTGATAGAACGAAAAGCTATATTTTGCGGCGCCGTTTTGAGCGGGCGCCGTCAACGCGTAAAGGGCGTCGGGCACTCTTTTTAACCGGTTAAATATTACGCTCCCTTCCGTCTCCGACCAAAAGGTATAATACGCCACGGCCTTGATACCGTCGAGCAATTGACCGTAGCCCTTCATACCGCGCAAATCGCAAAAATCAAGATGCATTTTCAGCTCGGCGCGGTCGCCCGTCATATAGAGATGCAACGCTTTTTCGCATAAAAGCCTGCTTTTCTCCGCTCCGGCAGAATAGGAAACGAGCTTGTCGCAATAAGCCGCCGCGGCGCCGTAATCACGCGCGGCGAGCGCGGCGTTATATTTAGAACGCGCGGCGGTTCGCAAAACCGTCCACACAATCGACGCGGCGACCGACAGCACGAACACCGATAACATATAAAAATAAGGCGCAGCCATACCGATAATCATATTTCACCCACCCGGTAGTATTTTGTCAAGGGTCAACCTTAAATAATTCCGTCAGTCCTCTTTTATTATGTAGCCCGTTCCGCGTAAGGTTTGAATAAGCTTGATACTGAATTTGTCGTCTATCTTAGAACGCAGATAGCGTATATAAACGTCTACGACGTTTGTGTCGCCGTAAAAATCATAACCCCAAACCACGTCTAATATTTTGTCGCGCGTCAGAACCTTGTTTTTGTTCTCGATCAGATAGAGAAGCAAATCATATTCCTTGCGCGTAAGCTCGATATTGTGACCGTCGTACGTTACCGAATGCTTATTAAGACCGATAACAAGCTTGCCGACGCGGCGAACCGCGGCGTCGGGAACCTCGGCGGCGGAAATTTCGTGGCGCTTGAGTATCGTGCGGATACGCGCCAAAAGCTCCTCTATCGCAAACGGCTTCGTCATATAATCGTCCGCGCCGAAATCGAGTCCCATAACCTTGTCCGTAACCTGGTCCCGCGCGGTCAGAATCAATACGGGGGTAGACTTCGATTGCCGCAGTCTGCGGAGCACCTCCATGCCGTTAAGCCCTGGGAGCATGATATCGAGAATTACAAGCTCGAACGCGTCGGCGACGGCAAGCTCAAGACCCTCTCTGCCGTCCGCCGAGGAAATCACCTCATAACCCTCGTGCATAA
>JAITNT010000075.1 GCA_031290295.1 Clostridiales bacterium | reverse complement strand
GGTCTCCTATCCCCATGCTTTGCTCGGCGGAAACGCCGAACGGCTCGGACAAGCCCAGCCTGTAATAATCGTAAAGCTCCTCGGGGTTATAGCGATCCATTTTGTTTACGGCGAGGATTACGGGCTTGGAGCTTTTTCGCAAAAACTCGGCGAAGTCGTAGTCGTCCGGGGTCAAGCCGCTTTTGTGGTCGACAAAAAACACGATTACGTCCGCGGCCTCCATAGCGAGCTTTGCCTGGCGGAAGATTTGCGCGTGTATAGTGTCGGACTGTCCGAACTCGATTCCGCCCGTGTCGATAACGGTAAAGTTATAGCCGCACCACTCGGCGTCCGCGATTATACGGTCGCGCGTTACGCCGGGCACGTCCTGCACGATAGAAATCCTGCGCCCCGCCGCCTTATTAAAAAAGGTCGATTTGCCGACGTTAGGTCTGCCGACGATCGCCACTATGGGTTTTGACATATGTATATTCTCCTTATCCGGTTAGGCTTGACAACCGGGGCAAGTCTATTAGGGTTGCTGCGAAATTAGAGGTTTCGTTACAAGTCTAATTTCCGGCTTCTTCTAAAACCGCTCTCAGCAAGCCCTCGCCCGTAACGTCGGCTACCGTAATTTTGGCGTTAAGCTTACGCTCTAATTCCTCTACGCTCATGTCGTCAAGGAACACCGTGGTAAACTCCCGCAGCATGACGCGCGGAATAATCAACCGTCCGCCGCGCGGCGCTTGAGCGGCGATATCGCCGCCCGTGATAAGACCCGCCGCATTTACGCTCGGACCGAAGTAATTGTTGACTATTTCACAAACGTTAAGCCTCAACCCGGGAAACCTGACGTTAATTAAAGCCGCCATTCGGGTCATAAAGGCGCGCGCTGCCGTTCCGGTGATAATAGCAGCCTCCGACTTGCCCGCCGTTCCGGCGCATTCGTCAAGGGCGGAGCGCAGTCCCTCCTCGAACTCGGCAAGCATGCCGACGCCGTTCTCTATCTGCGGGAAACCGTCGTAGTACGCATAGTCTTTTACCGGAAGCTCCGCTTTCAAATACATTTCGTCCGCGCAATAGACATACCCCCTGCCCTCTTTTTTGCGGTTAGCTTCCGCAAAGCGTTCGCACATTTCTATCGCCGCGCGGGCGGCTTCGCGCGTTACGGGTACGGCTTGGGGGCCGGCGTACGCGGTAAGCCCGACGGGCACGACCGCCAGACTCAGGGCGTAGGGCTTAAGGTCGGCTATGGTTTTGGCCAAAATTTCTCCGTCGTTTATACCCGGAAGCATTACGACTTGCGTATGAAATTTTATGCCGAGCGCGCTAAGCTCCTTTAGCATGGGCATGATGTCGGCGTTCTTTATGCCGAGCAGACGCGAGCGCACCGCGGCGTCCGTCGCGTGCACCGATACATAGAGCGGACTTATGCGGTAACGCCCGATACGCGCTCTGTCGTCCGCCGTGAGATTGGTAAGAGTAACGTAGTTTCCGCTGATCAGGGAAAGCCGCCAGTCGTCGTCCTTGACGTAAAGCGATTTGCGCATTCCTTTGGGCAATTGGTCGACGAAGCAGAAGATACATTTGTTGCGGCACACCGCCGCCGGCTGAAGCCCGTCCTCTATGATAAGTCCTAAATCCTCGTACGCGTCCTTGGAAATTTCGTAGTCGATAAGTCCGTCCTCTCCGGAAACGGTCATTATGAAATCCTCTTGCGCGTTATAAAATTGATAGTCGATTATATCCTTGACCTTGAAACCGTCGAACGCGTACAGAAAAGCGCCCGGAAGTATTCCAAGCTCAGCACCGATACCGTCCGAGGCAACATCAAGAATTTTTAACATATACGTATGATAACATAAACGCGGGCAAAAGGGCAAGTAAATGGTCGGTAAGGAACGAAAGAAAGAAAAAGGAAAATAGGGCAAGCAAATTGTATGAGGCGTTGGAAGCGGCGAAGAGATGTTTCGACTGCGCGATAGCATTGACATGGGCTTGTTTTGTTTGTATTGTGTACGAGTGGACAAAGTGACCCGTACCGCTAGCGAGCGCAAGCGAGCGGAATGACCACGCGCAGTAACGAGTACGCTGTACACACCCGGATAGACTAAACCTCTTTAAGTCCGACTGAATCGGATTAAGCAAGACGGCCGCCCGTAGAGGGCGGTTTGTCGCAGCGCCGATTCACGCTTGGTCGGCAAAAGTCCGCCCGAATGCGAAAAAGCGAGACGAAGGCGCCGCAGAGGGTGGCGGAGCGAGCGCGCATTCGCGTATGGGCGGTTTGCGTTTGGGCGGTTCTCTATTGCGGGGGTTTTGTTTGGTCGTCCATTTGAGAAAGGAAGTCGGAACGGGGGAGCGCGTTGCGATAGTAGTATTCGTCCTCAGTTTGGGTATAGGCGGTGTTTTTGGTATAGAAGCCGTCTACCGTACGGCGAAAGTTATCGTTATGGTATTCGCCGGCTTCGTGACTGAAGCTTGTGCGGCTAGTACCGCGCATTCTCGACGCCGACGCCATGCGGATAATTTCGGCGATTAACGCGGTCATGATTATGCTGATAATTATAGCGTCAAAGCATGAGCCGCCGCCTAAGTCCAGTACGGGATTTACTTGTCTACCCGTTTGGATAGCGAAATTTATCGCTTGACCGGCAAGTATGCCCGCTATGCACGAGTAAAGCGCGCCGCGCGCCGTACCCGTACCGACGATAAGACTGCTAACGCCGCCCGCGAGGATTCCCAGACCGACGGAGAACAGGACTCGAAGCCATGTCGCGGTTTGCGGGAAAAACATGTACATGAGGATTGTTATGCCGGCGGTAAAAAGCATCGCCGCCGAGGCGCGAACCATGCGGTTGCCCGAACCGAGGGTCAAAAAGAAATAGATTGCGAGAAGCGCCGCGATTATAAAACCGCCTATATTAAAAGAAAACGCTTGATTTATACGGATTGACGGGATTATGAAGCCCGCGCCCAAAACAACCGACGCGACTATCGCCCAAACCGTGCCTATGCGCATACGCTCGAACAGTCGGTTGAAAACCCCGAACACCATTAAAACTATCAATATACCCAGCAATACAAGACCTACGGAAAAATTCATAACGCAACACTGCCTCCCTAACGGTATTAGAGTTACTCTGAAATGAAACGCGGAATTTTTAGCAAAGGGTTTTCGTGTCTGTTTTTTTGGCTGAAACGTGGGCGCAGCGATGCCGCGGACGCATTTTAGCCCGGAGAACAGGTGCGAAACAGACCCGTTAAACAACCGTGAGACATTTCAGAACAGCTCTATCAATAGCTTTTCCGTTAATCGGGAGTTTTATACATAGGAACGTTTTAGAGGATAACGGGGGGGGAATTGAAAGGGTGAAGATATTGAGTGAGGAAATAGGACAAGTGAATTGTATCGGAGCGGTGAAAGCGGCGAAGAGATGTTTCGACTGCGCGATAGCATTGACATGGATAGGGTTGATTGTATTGGGTACGGAAGAACAAGGTGACCCCGTACCGCTAGAGCGCCACGCGAAGCGCGCGAGCGGTTTGACCACGCGAGTAACGTGCTACGGTACACACCCGGATAGACTAAACCTCTTTAAGTCCGACTGAATCGGATTAAGCAAGCAAGGCGATAACGCCGAAGCGTAGCGCCGATTCACGCTTGGTCGGCAAAAGTCCGCCCGAAGCGATAAAGGAAGGCGAGGCTGCAATCACCGAAATCCAAGAGGCCGTAGCTAAGCTTGTCAAAAAATTTCCGCTCTACA
>JAITNT010000043.1 GCA_031290295.1 Clostridiales bacterium | reverse complement strand
CCCTTGAAGCCCCATTCGTTCCTCAGAATCTCCGTCATAAGTCCCTTGTGCGCGCCCGTCCAGTAGCAGCCCGCGCGGTTCATTGACGCCATCATCGCTAAAGCCCCGCCCTCTCTCACGCTTAACTCGAACGGGGTAAGATAGATTTCTCTAAGGGCTTGCTCCCCGCCGAAGGTATAGAGTCCGGAGCGTCCCGTTTCCTGCTCGTTAAACGCGAAGTGCTTGATGTACGCGTATTCGCCCTTGCGCTGAACGCCCTTTACCGTAGCCGCGCCCACCTTGCCGGAGACGAAGCCGTCCTCGGAATAATACTCGAAGTTTCTTCCCGAAAACGGCGAGCGGTGAATGTTCATAGCGGGAGAATACCAGCCGTGCGTCGCGGAATATATTCCGTCCTCGCCGACGTATTCGCCCATAGTTTCGACCAAATCCAAATTGTACGTGCAGGCGATTACGGTCGCAATCGGATAACCGAAGCACCCTACGCCGCCGACGAGCGTGCTGGATATGCCGGCGGGACCGTCCTTATCGATAGTACTCGGCTTAGCAATGGATTCTATCGCCGCCGTGCTGTAACCTCCCATTCTGACAAGGGTATACAGCTCCTCCGCCGTCATGCGGTCAAGCAAGGCGTCCCAGTATTGATTTTCCTCAAATTCGGCGTCTATGAGCGAAGCGAGCGTCAGCTTGCCGTACTCCTCCGAATCCGTAGACGTCAGGGGCATAACCGCGTCCGGATCGTCCTTAAAATACGTAGTAATATCGGAATCGGTCGCCATCTGATCGGTTCTTTCGACGGAAACCGCGGTCGGATAGGTACCCGTCCAGTCGTTTCTGGTAAGATAGGTAACCGTCGCGCCGTAATATTTCAGGTCGGCGTTTTCAAGCTGATTTGTGATTGCGGCGCCGTCCTCCGTTTCGGCGTAGGTCGTATGATCGAGCGCGCTTTGGTTAAACGTTTTTACTAAGGCGGCATTCCCGTCATAGTCCGTTCCCTCGGCGGTGTTTTTGCCCTTTGCCGCAAGAATATTGTTGAGCGCGTCGTGCGCGTTCCCGCCTGCCGCAAAGTAGTAGGTCCCCTCGTCCACTATGTAGGTCTTATACCCGTTCGCGTCGTAAGCCCGCATCGACTCCTTGGGCACGGTAATCTTAACCGTTTCGGAGGCTCCCGCGGCAAGCTCCTTTGTTTTGGCGAAGCCGACAAGCTGAACCGCGGCTTTTTCAATACCGTTGGTCTTATCGTAAGCGGTATAGGGGGACTGCATATATATTGCGACTACCTCTTTCCCTTTTGCCGAGCCGCTGTTCTTAACCGTGACGGAGATTTCAAAGTCCGTGCTCCGCGCACTCAGCGAATATCCCGAATAGTCGAACTTGGTATATGACAGCCCGTACCCGAACGGATATTGAACCTCGTCGGCGTAATTAAAGTCGCCCGCGCTGCCCGCGCCCAAAACCTTGTCCTCATAGCGCGTTTCATAGTATTTGTAGCCGACATAGATGCCCTCGGCATAGAACATCACGCTGCTGCTGTTGTCGTTAGTAAACCGCACGGTGCCGAAGTTTTGCATCGCGGGCGTATCCAGCGCGTCGTAAGCGTAGGTGTCTACAAGCCGTCCGGAGGGATACATCGTGCCGTTCAAAATCTTAGGAACGGCAATAATGCCCTTCTGTCCGCCCGCGCCGACCCAGATGCACGCCTTTACGCCCAGATCGTCTATCGGACCAAGCTCCATGACGTTCATAGTGTTCAGCAAAACCACGACCTTGCCCGCGCCGAACTGAGCGACCGCCAGCGTAATAAGCTCGATTTCGTTTACGGAAAACTCGAGGATATGCTTACCGGCGTCGCCGTCGCCGTTCGAGGTGCGGGAAAGATCGGAGGATTCCGTTCCGGCGCGCCCTATAACTACTATCGCCGCGTCGTTAAAGCTTGCGAAGGAGTCCTTTTCGGTATCGCCGAACAGGGATACGGGAGCCTCGCCCACCTTCGACGCGCTTCCGCGGTAGCTTTTCGCCGCGCCGGTGTTATAAAAATCCCACACCGCCGCGTTGACCGTATAGCCCGCCTGCGTGAACGCCTCCTTTAACGTGGGCATACCCTTTGTGTCTATCGCGCCGGAGCCGCCGCCGCTGCTGAGAAAGTCGACGCTGCGCTGTCCGAGCAGCGTGACCTTGGCGTTCGCTTTTAGGGGCAGCACGTTGTCCGTATTCTTCAAAAGCACCGAGCCCTCCGCCTGCAAGGTCTGAGCGAATTCCGTCTGCACGGCTAACAGGTCCTTTTTGCTGTCGAACGCGCTCTTGAAATACGCGGTGTCCTGCCCGTCCTCGTCTAAGGTAACTATTTTTGAGGTCTGCTGATTCAGATATATCGATATTATACTCGCGTAAGACGTCGCTATTGCGGTGCCGACGATTAACGCGGCGACAATCAACGCTATCGCGGCGTACAAAACGCCGCTTACAATTTTTCTCTTTGTCGTCATTTTTCTGTTTCCTCCCTTATTATTCCGGAATCGCCGGCGTGTATGTCGCGGTTAACGGCCACATAATGCTGAAGTCAAAGTGAATACTTACCGTCCATGTGTTTGTCTCCTCGTCGTAGGTACTCGTATATACGGTCTGCGTGTGTCCGGCGAGATCGAACGTATAGACCTTGGTTTCCGCGTCGTACTCCCACGTTCCGCTGCGCGCGGGTAAGCTGATCATGGGCGATGAGCCGATCGCATACGCGCTTCCGTCCGGATTACATATCACGGTAAGCGTGCAGTCGTTGCCGGAGATCAGAACACCCGGTATCTCGCCGTAAAATTGGAACGGCCAGCCCCAATCCTCGTGATCGTACTCCGTCAAAAAGCCCTCGTCCTTAAGCGACATTCTGACCGTTCCGCCGCCGATCGCCGAGCCTAAATTCAAATCGTAATAGAAATAAAATTCCTTCTTAGTTTCGCTGTATCTCGTTTTTATGCTCGTGTCGCCCGCGTCATAAAAGTCCAGAATATAGCCCTTTCCGCTTACGAACTCATATTTCCCTTCGAGCGGAACGGGAATGCCGCTTATCACAAGCTCGAAGTTATTGTCCTCTTTGCCGTTTAACGTAACGTCGTATTCCTTGCCCGAAATCTCGACGCTCCCGGTAAACGTAAACAGGGGCTTTGCCGGTTCCGCAGGGCCGGTACATGCCGCCGCAAAGACGGCGACGCAAACCAAGCACAGCATAACCGAAATCACGCTAGTTTTTTTTCTCATTATTTTTCACCTCGAAATAGTATTTGCAACCGTTGAATAGAAAATATTTTCAACGGTTAAAGTAACGCGTCCGATAAGCTGCGGAATCGTTCGCCGCGGCGGAAAGAAAAATTTCAAATATCCGCCGGGCTTTTTACCCCGCGCCGTTTAAGCAACCCCCTCCCTTCTTGATAATTACTCGTCCGCGGCACGCGTCGGGCAAGCGAAGCCTCTTCCGCCCGTATTTCGATTCTGCTTGTTAGATGCCTTTTACTCATGATTTATCATGAGTAAAAAAGACCTAGGTCTTTTTTTTCGCGCATGGCGACGGGTTTGCATCCGTTAGGACTTGCGTGCCATATACGGCCGGGCCGGAATTTTGCCCGACAAGCCGTATATCGTATTTACATTAACACACAAATGACCTTGTTGACTACTTTTTGCATAATCTGTCGTTTTTTCTGCACAATCTGTCCCTCGTTTATAAAAACGGGGCGGACTTTTGCCGACCAAACGTGAATCGGCGCTACGCAGCGGCTAACGCCTTGCTTGCTTAATCCGATTCAGTCGGACTTAAAGAGGTTTAGTCTATCCGGGTTATTACTGCATACCCGCATAGTACGTTTAGAAGCCGCCATTGTCATTGCGAGGAGCGTAAGCGACGTGGCAATCCAGACCCTCTTCGCCGCTTACTATCCGCCCAGACGCGAATGCGCGCTCGCTCGCGGTCTTACGACCGCTCAACTCGCTTCTTCGCATTCGGGCGGACTTCAATGGCATAGTCTTATC
>JAITNT010000130.1 GCA_031290295.1 Clostridiales bacterium | reverse complement strand
AGAGAGAGAGAGAGAGAGACCCCCCCCCACCATTCGCTTTTGAATTCGTTGTGGCGGATATGTTAGTTAACGTTTGTTTCATAGTGTTATTTTAGCACAATACGCAGGTAAAGGCAAGCATTTGAGAATAGTTTTAACAAACTATTCTCAAATGCTTGCCGCTTTCTTTCAAACTTACCCGTCAAAAATTATTATGTATAAAAGCTTGCAAAGAATTGCCCGAAATCCGTACCGTGTGGTATAATGATTCGGAGGAAAAGCATGAAATTTTTACGCACGCTTAAGGATGTCTTAATTTCGTCTCTGCCGCTGTTGGCTATCGTAGCGATAGTCTGCATTTTTATTTCACCGAGCGCGGGCGCAACCGTTAAGGATATCGGGGCGGAAGAAATAGTTAAGCTTATATTAGGCTATATCTTCGTGCTGGTCGGTCAAACCTTATTCCTCGTCGGTCTGGATAACAGTATAATGCCTATCGGCAAGTTGGTCGGCGGCTCGCTCGATAAGCTCAAAAAACCCGCGTTTATAATAATGTTCGGCTTCTTATTCGGACTTCTCGCCACGGTAGCGGAGCCGGCTCTATTCGTGCTAGCGGGTCAGGTTAACTACATGACCCCGGAAATAAACAGGTTCGTGTTCATTTTTGTACTGGGCGCGGGTATCGGAATATTTGTCGCGTTCGCGTTGTTCAGGGTAATAAAAAATATAAATCTCAAGCTATGCTTTACGGTGTTTTACATATTGACGTTCGCGTTAGTGTTCTTGGTACCGCCTCAATATCAAGCCCTGGCGTTTGATGCGAGCGGCGCGACTACGGGCGACGTTTCGGTTCCGTTCATATTAGCGCTCGGGTTGGGCGTGTCGGCGACAATGAGTAAATCAAAAACAAACGACGAGAGCTTCGGCATAATCGGGCTTGCCTCTATCGGCCCTATTATCGCCGTGTTTATTTACGGGTTGATTTTGGGAGCAAAGGGCGAAAAACCGTACGAGGCTATTTCCGACAACAGGCTCGGCGGAATAATCGTTGAAAATCTCGGCAACGTCGCGCTTGCCTTAATGCCAATCATAATCATATTTTTAATATTTCAATTCGCATTTATTAAGCTGCCGAAGAAACAATTAGTACGGATTTTGGCTGGCAGCGGCGTAGTTTATGCCGGACTGCTCGTTTTCCTTTCGGGTATCGATTTCGGTTTCGCCTTTGCGGGAGAACAAATCGGTCAGGTATTCATGGATCCGTCGCGCGCCGGTTGGTTCAAGTGGCTTATGCTTCCCATAGGCTTCTTCTTAGGCTTTGCTATTACCTTGAGCGAGCCTGCGGTAGTAGTTCTCGGCGAGCAGGTCGAGGAAATCACTAACGGTCACATCAAAAAGACGGTTATGCGTATTACACTCTCTATCGGAATAGGCTTGGCGGCTTTTTTATCCCTGCTTAAAATCCTTACCGGTATAAATATTCTTTGGTTCCTGATCCCGCTGTACGCCGTCGCTCTGTTGCTGCTTATATTCACGCCTAAGCTGTTCGTAGGCTTGGCGTTCGATTCGGGTGGCGTTACGGGCGGCGCGATAACCTCGGCATTTCTTACCCCTATGACGTTAGGGGCGAGCGGCGCTTTGGGACAAGCGCCCATGACCGAGGGCTTCGGCATGATCGCGTTTATTTCCGTCGTCCCTCTTATCGCCGTTCAGTTGCTGGGTATGCTGTACGCGCTTCAAAGCAAACGCGCCCAACAAGCCGTACCTGCAATCGCGGTTGCGGAGGCAGACTTGCTCGACACGCTTACCGCGGGCGGCGAGCTTACCGGGCTTGACGAGCTGTCGGCATTACTCGACGCGCCCGCCGGGGAGACCGCCGACGGTTTCGATTCCCGCAATACCGATTTTAATAATCCTGCGCTTGAAGAATAACGGTCGCAGAGGAGGTTTGTATATAAATGAGTAAAGGCGAGGTCGTAGCGTTATTTGTTATCGCTAACAGAAATATCAAGGACGAGCTTATAAAAGAGTTGACCGAGTGCAAGGAAATGTTTTTTCACACGGTTTACGGCAAAGGCTCGGTAAAAAGCAACCAGTTTTTGCAGGCGTTCGGCTTCCATGTGGAACAGGAAAAGGTGCTTCTTATAGGGCTTATCAGCCGCGAAAACAGCGCGCGCGCATTCGACATACTTATAGAAAGGTTCAAATTCAACAAGCCGAATACCGGAATAGCTTTTTCCGTACCGATAGATAAACTAAAGTATTAAGAGGTGTATCATGGAAAACAACGACAATATGAGAGCATTGTTCATCATAATTAACGCGGGCTTCGGCGATACCGCCGTCGAGGCGGCGCGCGAATGCGGCGCGCGCGGCGCGACAATTATTAATGCGCGCGGAACCGCGGCAAACCTAAAATCCTTTTTGGGTATTCACGTCGAGCCTGAAAAGGAAATCGTAATCAGCCTTGTAGACGAGGAAACCGCCGACAAAATCATGGAGGCAATTCCTCAAAAAGCGGGCGTTACTACCCCCGCCAACGGCGTTTGCTTCTGCCTGCCTATCGACAGAATGACTATGATTAACAAGCTTAGCCCGGAAAAAGACGAGGAAGAAGAGACCGAATGACCGCCCGTAGGCATTAAAAGTTTTTTCCTTCGGCTGCGGGTTAATTAAACGTCCTTGCCGCACATACAATTATCGAGAAGATTTTTTACCTCTCCGCTCGTTACGAAGAACGCCTGCTCGTTGCTTTCGTCATGATTTGCGGCAAGCAACAAAAATTTATTATCGCCCCAATCGTTCAAATAGACCTTGCCTTTTGCGGCGTTATCGCCGTCTAACCGGTGCATAAGCGCGGTAAGCGCGCCGGCGCCGTGCGTAAAACCGTAAATGCGACCATCCCAATCCACCGAAACGTTCAGCGACCTTGAAAACTCGGGCGTAACCTCGATTTCCACGCCGTATTCACTGTACCCGCCCTGCACCGTCAACTGCTTCAGCGTTATAGTGCGAAAGTTTTTGAGCGGAATGTAGTCCTCCAAAAGCGCAACCCCGGCGTTCGTATATTTTTTTGCAGTCATAATTTCCTCCTACCCGACAGCCTTTGTTAGAATAATAATAAGCTCCTCTTTGCTAGGCTTTACCTTACAATTGCCTATATTTTTAGTGTTAAACGCTTTTTCCGCATACGTCCCGATTTGGACGGCGGTGATTTTTTCATGCTTGCCCAAAAGCATATCTAAGGCTTTTTGAAAATCCGCAACCGTTTTTTTGTTCATCGCCCTAAGTATATTTTCGACAAGCCCCGGCTCCGTTTTGGAAACGAATTCCAAAAAGTACCCGAGAGTAAGTCCGTTAGCTCTGCCGTGGTCGATATCGTGAAAATAAGTAAGCGAGTACCCCATGGCGTGTACCGCCGTAGTTCCGGTGTTGGCAATTACCATGCCCGCGAGCGTAGAGGCAAGCAACAGCTTCTCGCGGACGGAATCCGTGAGCGTGCCCGATTCCAGCGCCTCGAAGCATTCTGAAATCAGCTCGATACCGTCAAGCGCGAGCGCGTCGCTTATCGGCGACGAACGCGCCGACAGCATACCCTCGACCGCGTGAGAAAGCGCGTCTACCGCCGTATTTATCGCCACGTCCTTGCCAAGGCTTTTGGTGTACTTTGCATCCAAAAAAGCAATTCTCGGAAAAAGCTCGGGTGAAGAAATACTCGTCTTTGTGCAAGCGGCGTCATTGGTAAGAATAGCGTACTGCGTAACCTCTGAACCCGTCCCCGCCGTAGTCGGTACCGCCGCTATAGGCAACGCGTTAATCACGTTTACGGAGAATATGTCGGACGGCGCAACCTTATTTACCGCAAGCACGGCTATACCCTTGGCTGCGTCCATAGGCGAACCGCCGCCTATCGCTATAACAAAATCACACTTTTCGCTTACGGCGACCGCCGCGCCCGCGTATGCGCAAGCTACCGTAGGATTACTCATAACCTTATCGTACAGCGCAAAATCCTGACCGTTTGCGGTTAGCGCGTCGACGACGTCGGCATACGCGCCGTTAACCCTTGCCGAGCTTCTGCCTGTAACTATAAGCGCTTTTTTGCCTAAGCTCCGCATAAGCCCTCCGTTTGCGGCAATGCAACCGTCCGACATTATAACCCTCGTGGGCATAGAATAATTAATGTTCATATCAAAACCGTTCCTCAAGCTTTTTGTAGATACTCATATATTACAACCAAGAATCCACCGCTGTCAACACTTCGTCAACCTTTATCATTTCTTCCGCAAGCTGTTCCTTGGTGATAATCAGCGGCGGCGAAATAAAGAACATGTTTTCATGCGTGTATGTCAGGAAGCCGCGCTTTTTAAGCTCTGCGTTAACCTTGTTCATAGTCCCCGCCGGATCCTTGCCGTAGGGCACTAACGGTTCCTTGCCCGTTTTGTCCTTGACAAGCTCTATCGACGACAACAGACCTATACCGCGCACGTCGCCCACGCACTTATGTTTTTGCGACAGTACGGCTAAAATAGCCTTTAACTCCTTGCCGCGCGCATTAACGTTGTCGAGTATTTTATGCTCGCCGTAATAATTTACGCAGGCGATACCCGCGGCGCAGGCAAGCGGATGACCGCTGTAGGTAAGCCCGCAGGACAGAAAATTCTCATCGAAATGCGCCGCTATTTTTTTGGAAACGGCTACTCCGCCTAGCTGAACATAACCGCAGGTTACGCCCTTAGCAAAGGATATTATGTCGGGCTTTATACCGAAATGCTCGAAAGCGAACATTTTGCCGGTACGTCCGAAGCCCGCCATAACCTCGTCGCATATCATGATTATGCCGAACTCGTCGCACACCCGACGCACTCCCGACAAGTAGCCCGACGGCGGTATAATAACGCCGTTAGAGCCGGTTACCGTTTCTAATACGATTGCCGCGACGCTTTCCGCGCCCTCATAAATAATCTGTTCGCGAAGCTTGGAAACATAATACTCCGAGGCGGCTTTTTCGGACTTGAAATCGATCGTCTCGCGATAAAGATACGGGTCGAAAAATTTGACGAACCCGGGTATTCCCGGCTCCAAAGGAAAACGGCGCGGCTCGCCCGTAAGATTACCCGACCCGAACGTGGAACCGTGGTAGCTGCGGTAGCGCGAAAAAACCTTGTTTCTGCCCGTATACATTCTCGCCATTTTGACGGCGTTTTCGTTG
>JAITNT010000018.1 GCA_031290295.1 Clostridiales bacterium | reverse complement strand
AGAGCGTCCTCGCCGGACAGCTGCTTGCCGTCGGTATCGGTCGGGTTCAAAGGGTCAATCGCGATAACGGAACCCGCCCACGAGGTGGGAATTACATTATCCTCTATCTCGATTGTGGGTGCTTTTTTGTCGGAGACGATAATATCAAAGGAAGAAACGACCTTGTTCTGCGGCTCGCCGCTCTTGTAAACGTCGTCGTTAGCGGTATACGTTACCTTATAAGTACCGGTAGCCGCGGATGTGTCCGTAGCCCACGGATAGAAAGACATGGTTTTGTCGTTATCGAACTTAACCGCATCGGTACCCAACACCAAAGCCTTGGGGTCGTCGTCGTTAACGGTCTTGACCTCGGTGCCGTCCGGATTAGTTACCTTAACGGTAATCTTTACGTTCTCGTCGAAGTTGTCGGTAGCGGTAGCCTTAGGCAGGGTTACTTTTACGTTGTAATTACCCTCCGTCGGTACGTTCAATACGGAAAGAACGGGCTTCTCCTTGTCCTCGAAGCCCTCCTGAACCTTAACGGTGAAGTCCTTGGTGAGCTTAACCGTAGTGCCGCTCAAAGCGGCGATATATCTTACAAAATAAGTGCCTTTCACCGCCAGCGTCTGCGTAGCGGAAAAATCGGTTATCGTTACGGAAGCGCCGTTAGGATCGGTAATCTTGACGGAAATAGTGAAATCCGCGTTAGCTTCGTCCGTAGCGTCGACGTCCAGCTCGCCGTCGTCGTCATAAACGACCATGCTCGCGGCGGGAAGCGTGAACGACGCGCCTATATCCGCATAGGACGGAATATCCGCGCCGTTAAAAGCGACGGTAAGCTGCGCGTCCGTTGCGGTGACGTTAATCTTATAGCCCTTGTAAACAAAGTTATCAGGACCGTAAAAATCGATACTGTAATATCCCACGAGCGCGGGCGTGAATTTATGGGCGGTTACGGTTACGGTCTTGCCGAACGGGTCGGTGACCAGCGCGTTCAACGCCGCAGGCAGCGTAATCTCATCGCCGATGTCCACGATGCCCGGAAGATTTCCGAATGCCGTATAGGACGACGACGCATTTTGGGCTGCAGACACAAAAAGCGATAAACTGCCCAAGGCGCAGGACATTGCGAGCACCGCCGCCGTTATGAGTAAGGTAAGTTTCTTGAGTTTTTTCATTTTGTATTTTCTCCTTAATGCCTGAAAAAGTACATATTTTTAGTTTAACATCAGAATTATACATTAGTTCTAAGCGATTGTCAAACTTTTGCGCTAACAAACTTTGCAACAATATAAGTTTTTTTCTTGCCGCCGCCTTTGCACCTTACAATACGGTTTTGCAATATCGGCGGTAAATGTATTATTTGCATAGTTATCCAAAATATGTAAGCCCCGCTAACTCCGTTTCAACAGGCTTACCGCCAGCTCGATAAAGCCGTTGACCTCCGTCGGAGCAAGCGCGCCTACCGAAAGCCTCGCAAGGTCGTAACAGTAACGTATTTCGTTCGCGTCGGGGTTGTCGGTAAGCCTTTTGATAACGGGCGACGCGGTGTTTATAAGCAACCGCTCGTCGCGGAAGCCCTCCGCCATACCCATAAGCCTGCCCATGGTTTGCATACGCGACGCGTCCTCTCCGGAAAGAATGAGGCACGGCATGTCGGAGTTAACGGGCTGCGCTTCGATTTTTAGCCCTTCTCCGATGACCTTTTTGAACTCGTCCGTAATTTTTTCGCCTGTTTGAGCGTCGCCGCCGCCGTCGCCTTTTAAGGCGTCGGCCTCGCTGTCGATACGCGCGAACTTCAAATCGCTTTCGGTACGCTCGAGGAAGGAAATAAAATGCGTGTCAATACCCTGATCGAGCAGGTAGACGGTATGCCCGGCGGCCTTGTAGCCTGAAAGAAACGCGCCCATATTAGACGGCGAATTAACGTAAAAAAGCTTCTTTTTGTCCGTCAAATCGGCGAGCTTAATATATTCGCCGTCCGTGGTCTTTAGTATCAGCGCATCCTTTATTTTTTTGTAGAAGTCGTCGTCGGTGATACAGCCGAATTTCAAAAAGCCGTTAATTTTGTCCCAGACGCTTTTGTAGCTTTCAAAATCCTTAATGCAAAGGCTGCGGATTTTTTCCGCGGTTTTCTTAATAATATGAGTGCGGACCTTACGCCAGTATTCGGTATTTTGCAGACTGCTGCGCGAAACGTTGAGCGGCATATCGGCGCAATCGAGCATACCCTTCAGCACGCCTAAATACTCCGGAACCAAATCCTTAACGTTGTCGGTGACAAAAACCTGATTATTATAGACCTTAATCAGTCCGTCGTTCTGCGCCGGAATATTGTTTACCTCGGGAAAATACAGAATGCCTTTCATATTAAAAGGGTAATCGACGTTTATGTGCACCCAGAACAGCGGGTCGCGGTAATCGGCAAAGTTGCTTTTGTAAAACGCCTTATACTCGTCGTCCGTAATATCCTTGTACTGCTTGACAAAAAGCGGGCTTTCATTAACCGAAACCGGCGTTTTATCCTTGGCGTCAAGGTCGGTAACGCTTATACCGTAGGGAAGATAAGCGCAATATTTGCGTAAAATTCCCGTAAGAACGGAGGCGTCCAAATATTTTTTACCGTCCGCGCCTATATGCAGCGTAACGGTAGTGCCGCGCGCCGTCGCGCTCCCGACATCTAAGGTGTACTCGGTGCTGCCGTCGCATACCCAGTGAACGGCGGTCGCGGACGGCAGGTAGCTGAGGGTGTCGATTTCCACGCGCTCGGACACGATGAACGAGGAATAAAAGCCCAGCCCGAAATGCCCTATGATTCCGCTCGATTCCGTATCGGAATACTTGGCTATGAAGTCCTCCGCGCCGGAAAAAGCAAGCTGATTGATGTATTTGTCCACCTCCTCGGCGGTCATACCTATACCGTTATCGGTAAAAGCGATCGTCTTGGCTTTTTTGGAAACGCCTATCCGGATAGCGTAACCTCCGCCGTCCTCCGCCGCCTCGCCGATACTAATCAGCTTTTTGAATTTGGTAATCGCGTCGCATGAGTTGGAAATAATCTCGCGGATAAAAATATCCTGCTCGGTATATAACCACTTCTTGATAATCGGAAAAATGTTTTCCGAATTTACTTTAATTTTGCCGCTTTCCATTCTAAAATAAATTTCTCCTTTTTTATATTTCTAGCCGACCAAACGCGAATCGGCGCTGTGCAACGGCGATACCGCCTTGCTTGCTTAATTAGATTCAGTCGGACTTCAAACGGGGTCGCTCCGCAAAAATGCGGTTTTACTTCGCTCTTCTTTAATTGTATTGTGTTCGGTTGAAAGTTACTCTACTTACTCCCATACACTATACCATTAAAACCCTATCAATGCCCGTGCCACCCGTACCCCATACAATCAAACCTTATCAATGTCAATGCTATCGCGCAGTCGAAACATCTCTTCGACGCTTTCAACGTCCTATATATAATTCTCTTTACCTATCCGTCATTGCGAGGCACGCTAGCGCGACGTGGCAATCCAGTTTTACTCTATCCGCTCTATTCCACTCTTCGCCGCTTACCAATCATTCTACTTGCCCTCTTTCTCCGCAACTCTTGCCCTCTTTTTTCTTCCGCCGCCCCGCCGTTAGTCTATAACCCTTATCAAGCTGACGACCTCGTCAACCACATTGAGCAGGCGGATTTCCGAAATAGCCTGCTGAACCGCCTTTTCGCTCGTCATATGTGTCAAAAAAAGCACAAACGCCTTGTTATTCTTGCGACCGCGTTGAATTACGGTGTCGATGCTTACGTTGTTGCCGCCGAGAATGCTCGTCACCTTAGCGAGCACGCCGGGCGCGTCCTTGCACGCTATCATGAAGTAATAACGGCTCTCCCAGTCCGCGACGTTAACGATATCCGCGGCAAGCGCGCCGTTGTTTTCAAACGCCGCATATTGCGGCTTGTTAAGGCTCGAACAGTACACAATATCGCTGACGATAGCACTGCCCGTAGGCAGGTCGCCCGCGCCGCGCCCGTACATCATCATTTCGCCCACGTTGTCGCCCGTCAAATGAATAGCGTTAAAGGAACCGCGCACGCCCGCAAGCATGTGCTCCGCGGGTACGAACGCCGGATGCACGCGCACCTCGATTTTGTTGCCGCATTTTTTGCCGATCGCAAGGAGCTTGACCACATAGCCCAGCTCGCGCCCGCTTTCGATATCGTAGGGCGTGATTTTGTCG
>JAITNT010000016.1 GCA_031290295.1 Clostridiales bacterium | reverse complement strand
AACAGGGCTATCAGATTGAATTTCCCAGCCACGTCTACGGTGGCGTCCTCCTGCGTCAGCACCGGCGCGAACAAAAGCGCCGCCGCCGCCGCCAGGCAGACCGCGAATATGACCGCGCGCTTTACGGCGCCCGGATCGATTTTTTTATAGACCCTTACGGTTTTTTCTTTAGCTCCTGCACTCATCGTTTTTCGGCGCCCTCACCGTTTTTCCGCGCAATTTCAGCGCGATATAGCTTTCCTCGCCCCCCCGGACGCGGAAGCAAAGATATCCGTTTTCCTCGTAATCCGCGGGTACCGCGGGTATATACCGTTTTTTATCGAGCCTGATAACCCCGTCCGTGCCGTCGGAGAGCACGCGCAGGCTCTCTCCGTCCATTCGCACGGTTATGTCGCCCTCGAGCACGGGGAGCCTCGCCTCGAAGAACTCCAGATCCGAAAGTACCGGCGTTAACCGGAAGCTTTTATAGCCCGCCTCCGCGGGCTCCAGCCCCACGAAGTGCCGCCCTAGCAGATACAGCGGGCTTGCGCCCCACGCGTGGCAAAGGCTCTTGCCGTATTTTCTGCCGTACATGGCGTACTTCTCCGCGCCCTTCTGCGACGCGTCGCAGGTCTCCCAAAAGCCCGAGGCGTCCTCGTCTAACATAACGCCCCAGTAGTCGCGGATTTCGTCAAGCACAAGGTCGTGCATTCCCGCGAGGCACAGCGCGTCTAATTCGTAGAAGCGCATGTAAGGCGTCGTGATTTTTTCCGCGCTCGGGTCGAGCAGTACGTTTTTTATGACCGCCGCCCTTTTCTCCCCGTCCAGAATGTCGTAGACGAGCGCAAAAATGTGCGGGTGCTTTTTTATGGCTTTGTCTGGCTTGCCGTCGCGCAGCGAGTAATAGAACACGCCCCGTTCGCCGTCCCACAGCTTTTCTATCAGCAGTACGGAAAGCTCCGCGCGGCGTTTTTCGTACCTCTCGCCGTCTATGCCGAGAACGCGGCACAGCTTGACTATCGTTTCCAGCGCCTTATAATAAATTATCTGCTCCACGGCGACCTCGCCGCGGTTGTCCAGATTCGCCCAATCCACAAACACCCAGTCGCCGTTTTTGCCCTCGATAAGACCGCCCGCGTTTTTGCGCGTATTTTCCGTAAAGTCCGCTATTTCGAGCGCGGTACCGAAAACCCGCCTTATGAACCGCTCGTCGCCGGTGTACATATAGTAGTCGTACAGCCCGATTATCCAATAAAACGAGTATTCCATGATGTGGTTCATATAGGTCTTGACCGGGGGCTTCCCCGCAAGCGCGGTAATCGTGCGGCGCGTCGTCTCCAGGTCGAAGAAGCTGTAATAATTCATAAGATAGCTTTGGTAAGCGTCGCCCGACCAAACCCACCTGTCGCGCTTTATGCCGTCGATAAAGAATTCGCGCGTGTTGAGCGCGAGCGTGCGCAGGCTTGTCTCGAATATCCGTTCCAGACGGCTGTCGGAGGAGCGGAAATACCCCGTGCGCGGCTGCGGCACAAACTCCGAATATATCTCCGGCTCTACGGGCGTCATGCCGTCCGGAAATACGATTTGCACATAACGGAACGCCTTGGCGATCTCGGTTTCCGCGCGCTCCGGGAGTCGGATAACGTCTAACAGCTCGCAATTTTCGCCGTCCTTCGCCTCCGGCAGGCTCTCCCCGTAAAACAAGCGGATATCTCCCGCGCCGGGAGCGCCGCCGAATTTAATTTTCCCTACAAGCTCGCGCCCGCAGTCGAGAACGAGCGCGCTTTCCGTCCTTTCCGTCACCGTGAAGTCCACCCTCTCGCAGTTGAACCTGAAGGCGGCGGGCGGATAATTACGGTCGAAATATCCTCCGCAGCCCACCTCGCATATGCGGAAGTCGTTGCCCGTGGATTGAAAGCTTGCGTCGGATAACACCGTGCGCCCCTCTACAAAAAGCGCGGGCAGCGCGGCCTCGTTATAGACCGAAACGGTCATGCGGTACCGCCCGGGCTTCAAATCCAAATATCCGTCGAAGCCGCGTATATAGTTGTTAGCCGCGGGCAAATCGGTATTCTCCAGCAAGACGTTAAACCTGCCGTTCGCCGTCACAAACATTCTTTCGGGCGCGCCGAGAGAAAACTCCTTGATAAATTTGACGTTCTTGCAGAAGTCGTCCGTGCACCAAAACGGCGGAATGAAAATCTCACGCTCGTAACGCGAGGTCAAACACCTGTTTAACTGCATAATTTCCAGATCTCCGTTATGCCAGATCCATTGCGCCTTGCCGCTCATATATAATACCGCTCCGTAATGCACGTTAGTATCATTGTACCACATTTTTCAGGGTACACAATGGTAAAAACGTATACAAAATTAGATTTTTTTGCCGTTTGTATATCTAAAAACAACTCCGTCTTAAATAGTATTGTCTGCCGTTCTACCCGTACACAATAAAATCAAAACCCTATCCGTCCTTAGCGACTCGGCAATCCGGTTTATACTTATGTCATTGCGAGGAGCGAAGCGACGTGGCAATCCAGACCCGCTTCCCCGCTTACCAATCATTTAATTAGCCCTCTATTGTCATTGCGAGGCGCCCTTAGCGACTCGGCAATCCGGTTGTCTATAGACCGACTCCCGTAAGGTACTTACGGGAGTCGCATGCTTTCTTTTACCTATCCTATTCCTGTCCTATCCCTTTGCCGCCGAATCTGCGTTGCGCGCTTATTCCGGGCGCGCCGACGCCTTTTTGCCGCGCCGCAGCCCGAGAACCAAAGCGGCGCCCGCGAGCGTTGCTATCGCGGCAAGCCCCGCGCCTATGCCCGAAGCCGGCAGATATACGGAGCCGCAGCCGTCCGCCTTAGCGACCTCGAGCGTGAAGCTGTCCGTTTTGGTCGGGTCGGAAACGCTCTTTGCCGTGATAACCGCGGTGCCCGCGCCCACTATCGTAACCTTGCCGTCCGCGTCCACCGTCGCCACCGCCGTATTGCTCGACGTAAACGTAACGGAGCCGTCGTCCGCGTCTAACGGCGACACCGAAACGGTCAGCGTAAACGCGGCGTCGCCTACCTTAGCGGAGGTTTTCTTGTTAGTTATGACTATGCTCGTCACGGGCTTTGCCGCGTCCGCGGTAGTCAGGACGAAGCTGTCAGTTTTGGACGGGTCGTCAACCGAGGTGACGGAAATTTCCGTCGTGCCCGCCAGCAGCACCGTTACCTGCCCGGACGGGTTGATTATAGCTACGTTGGAGTTTCCGCTAACGTAGTTTATGCGCTTATCGGAAGCGGTTTCCGGCGTGATCAGCGCGTCGATATTAAACTGGTCGCCCACCGTCGCCGTCGCTTGCTTGTTGCCTATCGTAAGACCCGTAACCGCCACATAAGGGATAACCGCGCCCGAATCGTCCAAAACCGCGCCGTACACATCCTTAAAGGACGTCTCCGAGGAGGATGCGAATATTCCCACCGCGCCCGTAACCGTGGCGATTTGTTTGGTAAGCACGGGGGTAACCATGTCGTCTACGTACATCTCTACGGTCAGATTGCCGCCGCCGTATACCCTGAAGCGGAACAAGCTCCACGCGTCGTAAGCGTTTGAGGAAACGACCGTCTCCGCAGGCCCGCCCAGCTTCTGTCCCCAAAGCGTGGCAGCCCTGGCGCTGGCCTGCATAAACACGGATTCGCCCTCCTGATTGCCGGCCTTGTTCTTGTCCTGCTTGCCGAATACTATGCCGTACCAGCCGTTCTTGCTCGTTGTTTTCGCTTTGAAGGTTATCTCGAAATTCTTGAACGTATTATCCTTGATGTACAGCATTCCGTAATCCTCATCGGGGGAAGCGGCCGCGTCCGGGGTGCGCGTAAGCGTTCCGCCGCTAAGAGCGTAAAGCTCGTCGTACGGCGCGCCGACTCCGTTATCGCTGCCCGCGATGTGAACGCTTTCAAACTTATTCATGCCCGCTTCCGTAAGGGCGTACGGGATATATCCCGCGTAGGAGCGTTCGCTTACCGTTATGCTGAAGCTGTCGTTCGCGGCGGGATTATTAAGCGACGTCGCGGTGACGGTATATGTGCCCGGCTCCTTAAACAGCACCTTGCCGCCGTCCGTGTACACGCCGTCCGCCGGCGCGCAGGAAAGCTCGAAAGCCTTATTCGCGGCGTCCGCGGGCAGCACGTTAGCGGTGACGGTTATGGGCGTGCCCACCGTACCGGTAGCCGGCGGGGCGGTTATCTCGAGCGAGGTTACGCCCACGGTTTCCACCGCGCCGTTTGCCAGCAGCGGATTTATCTTTATTTCGCTGAAAGCCACCTCTCTGTTTGTGACGAATATCCCCGCCTTGCCCTCGCCGACGTCGCCGGCGACTGCGGTCTCGTCAAAGAGCTTTACGTCGTCCACATAGTACTCGTAATGCCCCTCATAAATCTTAACCCTGTGTGTATGCCACTCTCCCGCGTTGTAATCCGAAATACTCGCCAGCTGCTTGATGCCGTTAGCAGCCCCTGACGTCAGCGTCGAATGCTTAAACGACGGCTCGCCGCCGCCCTGAACGAAGAACATGCCGCTGCCGGGGTTCTCGCTGTATGTAGGCTGTCTGCTAAAATCCTTGACGCCGAAAGCTATCCCCGCGGAGCCCCAATCCCTCGGCGGGAGAATGTGCTTGATCTTCGTTTCTAATTCAAAGTACTTCAGGCTTCTGCCGTTATACAGCAGGCTTACGAAATTGCCCAGCGAATCATTACCCGGCATCGCATCCGTCTTAGTGGTTATCGTCTTTTCCGTGCCGTTGTACGCCCACAAATTCTCGGCGGCTACGACGTGCGTCACCCAACTGTCGCCGGTATACAGCGAGCCGTTATCGGCAGGGTCTATCGAAGCGACAAAATCGCTCAGCTCCGCCGCCGAATCGAAATTGTACTCGAACCTCCACGACGGGTCGTCCGCAAAAGCGGCAAGCCCCGCGCCGAACGCGCATACCGCCGCCGCGGCGACCGCAATCAAGCAAGTTATGCTCTTAAAGCTTTTTTTAATCATTTTTTCCTCCTGAATACTTATTAATTATAATAATAATCATTTTCTACGCAATTACAATGGTAAAAAGATATACAGATTACTTTCCGCACATATTTTTTGCAAAAAAATAAAGGGTATTATACCCCCGGAGCTTGCTCCTTAGGCGTTATACCCTTTATTTTAGTCCCTCTCCCGTCATTACGAACGAGGCGAAGCCGATGTGTGGCAATCCGGTTTAACTTGCCCTCTCTGTCAATGCTATCGCGCAGTCGAAACATCTCTTCGCCGCTAAGCCGCCCCATATACAATCACTTGCCCTCTTTCGTCCTTAGCGAGGAGCGTAAGCGACGTGGCAATCCGGTTTAACTAGTCCTCTATACCTGCGACCGCCCCTACAAGCCCTTTTTGCGTTTGCCCTGCCGCCCGCCCGACTTTATTTCCACCGTAATATTCGCGAGGTACCTGTCCGGTTCCTTTACCGAGGTCTTATCATAAAAATACAGCACGTATGCCGCGCCCAATACAAGCCTGTTCTCCTCCGCGTATTTAGAGAGCCGCTCGGGCAAATCGTTCATGTCCCCGTAGTAGCCGCGGGTATAGCCCGTAAGATACCGCCCCGCGGCTCTTTTGTCCGTCCCCGTAACGTCCGTGGAAAAAAACCGCGTCGGTTGCGACGGCGCGTCCAAAAACGCCTCCATGCTTTTGAAATATCCGCCTATCGGGAAGCTCAGGCTAGCGCGCATTTCCTTGAGCTGGTTGCAAAAATCGACGAAAGTGTTATAAAAATCGGGATCGTCCTTGAAGTCGTTCACCGCGCCCAGTATCATCGGCCTGTCCTCCAAATCTTCCTCGAGAATCGCGGTTTCGTCGGCAAAAATCCCCTCCAGCATATTGTTCGTCATCATATGCAAAATCGAATACGAATTTTGCAGGCGGCGCATTTTAGCGTCAAGAAGCATGGTTTGCTCCTGCATCGCCGTCAAAAGAAGCTCGGGCGTTCTGTCCTTAGACAAAGCCGCAATTTTTTTTAACGGCATGTCGAGGTCGCGCAGAACCTGAATCATATTCAAAGGGATAATCTGCTCCGGGGTATAATAGCGGTAATTGTTTTCGCCGCGCCCCGAGGGACAAAACAGCCCGATATCGTCATAATAGCGCAAAACGCTCGTTTCCACCCCGGAAAATTTTGCAAACTCGTTTATCGGCATTAATCTTTTTTGTTGTTTTTTGTCCTTCATAACGACCCGAAACCCCTTGGAAATTCGTTCCCCGATTATTTAACCCGTCGACAAGCGCTAATAATTGTACACGCTTACAACTCTGATTATATACAATTTGCTCCGCGCCGTCAACCGTAAGGGCAAAAAGTCTGGAGCGGCACTAAGGTTTTTGTAACGCCTTAATTGTGTCCGATTCGGCAAGCAAAATGAAATACCGCCAAAAATTCCATAAAATGGCAAAATATTCCATAAAACCGCCGTATAAAAAAATATAAAAAGTTTTTGTAAATCGCTTGACATTCAAGTTGCATTATAGTTTATTATAAGAGTACGTTGAAAGGAACGGCACGGTAAAAAACGGTTTGCATGTGGCGGTTGTCGAGCGGCGAATTTAGAAAAACGCGTAAGGAGCTAAAGGAAATGGCTATCGAAATCAAGGAACAAGAAAGAAACAAAAAAAATATAACGCGGGGGAATAAAATCATGGAAGCAAATTTCGGAAAGAATCTCAAAGCAAACAGAACGGAGCGCAAGCTCAGCCAATGTCAGGTGGCGCATCAGATCGGGTGTACGCAGCAATGCGTAAGCGGATGGGAGAACGGCAAAATAGAGCCGACCATGAGCTACCTTTGGAAGCTCGCCGACGTGTTCGACATCTCGATCGACGTTCTTATCGGCCGCAGGGATTACTAAAACCTTATCAGCGAGAAGAAAAACCCTTTAGAGCTTTTCTTCTCGCTGATAAGGGAAAAAAGGGCATGCTAATTACCCGTATACAATGTAATCAAATCCTATCCATGTCATTCTGAGCTTGTCGAAGAATCTCTTCGCCGCTTGCTAAGATATTCTACTTGCCGTTTTTCACGGTACACTATCAACGAACGCGGATTTTATCGGCGTACATAGACAATGCGCCGGCGGCGTACGCGTCTTTCGTCGCGCTGTCGGCTACCGTTATCTCCGCCAAAACGCCGAAGTCAAAAGCGTACTCCGCGAATTCAATGAGTCCGGCGGACGACGGCGCGGCTATATTTACATACGGGGACGAAAACGCGCGGTAGCCGACGCTTTTAACGCTCGCCGGCAACGAGACGTACACGAGGGACGTACAGCCGTAAAACGCCTTCTCGCCGACGCTTTCGAGCGCGGGCGGCAAGACCAAGTCCAGCTTTGCGCAATTATAGAAGGCGTTATTGTATATCGTCGTCAAGCCGTTCGGCAGGCTTATGCTCCGCAGGTCGGAGCAATCTCTAAAACCGCCGCCTCCTATGTGAGTAACGCCGTCCGGGATAACGACGTTATCCAGCTTGACGCAACCGCTGAACGACGGAATCTCCGTTATCCCTTTCGGCAACGTCACGCTTTCCAAACTCGAACAGCCTTGGAACGTCCCCGATATTTCTGTGATATTATCGGGTATTACGAGGCTTTTCAAATTGACGCATTCGTCAAGGTTGCTGTCCAACCACTTCGCCCGCGCATGAGCGGGGATAGCGTAGCTTGTTTTCGTTTTGTCGTAAACGTCGTAGACGATAAAAAACCAATCGTCGCTGTACGTCCTCTGCGGACGAACATAAAAATCGGAATGCCGCCAGCCTGCGTACAACGTAATGCTCTTAGTTACGAGCTTGCCGACGTCGAACGTATTCCAATTGCCGTCGTACCACGTTTCAAAGGTAAAGTTCGGGTCGTCGGCAATCGGCGTTGCCAAGCTCTCGAGCGTATCCCCGTTTTTTATTACGACGGGCGCGACGACCGCCAGCTCGAACGTCCGAATCGTCACCGTGACGTTTTTCGGCTCGCACGCCGTAAACCCTGACGCCGCAAAAGCGACAAAAATAAACGCCAAAACCGACGCGACAGGCTTCCTCATATGCCCTCCCTCTCTCACCCGTATACGGGCGGCTTCTTAATATTAATAATTGTACCGTAAAACGTTAAGAAAAGCAATAGAATTGTACCGGAGCGTTGAAAGCGGCGAAGATAGGAAATAGGACAAGAAAATTGATTAGCAAGCGGGAATCCGAACCCGCTTTCCCGCTTACTAATCATTCTGCTTGTCCTATTTACCCCTCAACCCGTAATCCAAATAGCGTACAACGCTATACCGTTTGCGGCGGACGGGTTGCCGGTACTTCTTGCGGTTTTAATTTACCGCAACGCCTTGAGCGCCGACCGTTCCCGCACTGCCCTTGCTTCCGGCAGCGACACCGCTGTGGACGCCGCCCGTGCCGCCGACGCCGCCTGTGCCGCCCGCACCGCCCGTAACACCGCTGACAAAAAGAGCCTTGTTAGA
>JAITNT010000250.1 GCA_031290295.1 Clostridiales bacterium | reverse complement strand
GTGTTTGTCATTGCGAGGAGCTGAAAGCGACGTGGCAATCTAGAAACCGCCTGCTGTATGCTGTAATGCGGAAAAGGAAAGAGGATAAAATTAAACCGTATTTTTACGGCATTGTCTTGAAAAAAACGGAGGGATTATGAGGGAAGCCGGAGTTTTATTGCATATTTCTTCCTTGCCGTCTGCGGGGGGTATCGGGACGCTCGGGTCGGCGGCTTATGACTTCGTAGACTTTTTGGCGGCGGCGGGGTTTCGTTATTGGCAGGTTTTGCCGGTAGGCGTTACCGGGTACGGGGATTCGCCGTATCAATCGGCTTCGGCTTACGCGGGGAATCCTTATTTTATCGATTTGGACGTTCTGGTCAAAGAGGGCTTTTTGCGCGCCGCGGATTTGCACGGTATCGATTGGGGCGATAATCCGTCCGAGGTTGATTACGGCAAGCTTTTTGCCGGGCGCGAGGAGGTTTTGCGTAAAGCGGCGGCGCGGTTTTGCGCGCTCGGCGGGGACGGCGGCGAGGAATACATAAGCTTTATTCAGGAAAACGCGTTTTGGCTTGACGACTTCGCGCTTTTCATGACGATAAAAACGCTTAACGGACTGAAGCCCTTGTCGGAATGGTCCGATCCGACGCTTATACGGCGCGACGCCGGGGCGCTTGCCGAGCTCAGGTATGCGCGCGTTGACGATATTCTTTTTTATAAGGCTTCGCAATTCTTCTTTTTTAGACAATGGTTTGCGTTAAGAGCCTACGCCGAGCGGAAAGGCATAAAGCTTATCGGCGATATGCCGATTTATGTCGCGCTTGACAGCGCGGAGGTTTGGTCAAGACCGTCCGATTTTTTGCTGACGGAGGAGCTGTCGCCGATCGAGGTCGCGGGCGTTCCGCCGGACTATTTTTCCGAGACGGGGCAGCTTTGGGGAAACCCCCTGTACAATTGGGATGCTATCGCCGCCGACGGTTACCGTTGGTGGGGAGAACGTATAAAACACGCCATGCGGTTGTACCATAAGGTTCGTATCGACCATTTCCGCGGGTTCTCGGCGTATTACGCGATTCCCGCCGACAACGCGGACGCGCGCGGGGGACGGTGGTGCAAGGGTCCAGGCGCGGCGCTTTTTGAAAGTATTGCCCGTCAAGCGCCGGGGGCGGACATTATTGCCGAGGATTTGGGACTGCTCGACGATTCGGTTGCCGAGTTGCTCGCGCAGACGGGCTTTCCCGGCATGAAGGTACTGCAATTCGCGTTTTCGGGCGAGGAGGATAATCCGTATTTGCCCGCAAACTATACGGAAAACTGCATCGTATACACGGGTACTCACGATAACAATACCGCGTCGGCGTGGTTTGCAAATCTTACGGAGGACGAGTTGGAATGCTTCAGCGGGTACGCCGAGAGCATAAAGGGTTCGCCCGCGCAGGTGCTTATTTCGCTTGCCCTAAGCTCGCCCGCCGCGCTCGCCGTTATCCCTATGCAGGATTTTTTGCCGCCCGGAAAGGGCGCGAGAATGAACACTCCGTCCACCTTGGGGCAAAACTGGAAGTGGAGGATGCTTCCCGATACCGCGACAAAGGCGCTCGCAAAAAAAATCAAAAGGTCGCTTATCGCGGGCGGCAGGGCGGAGAAATAGGGTTCGTCGTCCGCATGCGGCGGTTAAGAGCTTTTTTCGGGGAAACTCCACGAAAAAAGAAATTGTTTTTTTTATGCGTTTGCTCGATTACTTACTACATAAACCCTTTACTTCCTTGACTTTATGCTTTGAAAGAGGTAAAATACTAATATAGGAGTGTGAGTGATATGGAAATTGCCGTTCAGATGTATTCGTTAAGAGAGGACGTTCATAATATCGGGCTTAGCGCGACCTTGGAGCTTGTAAGGGACGCCGGGTTCGGACAGGTCGAGCTTGCGGGCTTTTATGATCTGCGCCCGTCCGAGTTGAAGAAGCTGTTGGATAATTACGGGCTTTCCGCGCCGAGCGCGCATATAGGGTACGATCTGCTTTGTACGCGGTTCGACACCGTAGGCTCGTTCGTTAAGAAGCTGGGAATCAAATCGGTCGTTGTTCCGTGGCTCGCAGCCGAGCAAATCGGAAACGTGCGCGTACAAAAGAAATTGCAGTCCCTGTCGGCACGCTTAGCGAAGAAAGGGGTTGCGTTCGCTTATCATAATCATTCGCAAGAGTTCGCCGAGCCGGATACGCTTATAAAGCTCACCGACGCGGTACCCGGAATCAAGTTGCAGCTCGATATTTTTTGGGCGGTTTCTGCGGGCGTAGACGTCGTCGAGTTTATCAAAAAATACGCCGACCGCATAACGCAGCTGCACATCAAGGAGTTGTCCCCGGACGGCGTCGACGCGGATAATCCCGTAGTCGGCGACGGCGTAAGCAAGTCCGCCGAGGCCGTCAAAGCCGCCGGCGATATCGGGTTGGTCATTCTCGAGTTTGAAAAGGTGGGAACGGATCACGGTACATATATGGCGGAAAGCCTAAAGAGCATTAAGAATTTTGCAGGCTAAAAACGGCAAACGCACGCTGGCATAGGGCTTAGCGGGCTACTATAATAATACGTTATAATACACGGAGTGAACAACTCGCGGGTTTGTATCGGACCTCTTTCAAAAGTCAACGACGACTTGCGCAAGGGGTCTGTATAATTTTTTTAGGATTTCAGGAGAAGGTAATGTTTGAAAAAAATTTTGTTGTTACGGAGCGGAACGCGGCGGAATATATCGGAAAAATCGGCGATTTTATACGCGGACGCTTAAAGGCCGCCGGTTGCGGCGCGGCGATGCTGGGGCTTAGCGGCGGCATTGACAGCGCGGTAGTCGCGGGGCTTTGCCGCGCGGCCGGCGTAAAATTGTACACACTGTTACTTCCGGACGGCGCGGCGGCGGAGAGGGGCGACAGCGTGGCGCACGCGGAGAAACTCGCCGAGAAATTCGGCATAGAGCGCCGCATTGTGAATATAGGCGAAATTGCCGCCGCTATCGATAAGGCGGCGGGGTCGACGACTAAAACGTCCAAAATTAACGTGCGCCCGCGCGTAAGAATGGTCGTGCTTTATGCCGCCGCGCAGAGCGCGAACGCGCTTGTATTGGGCACGGGCAATTTGTCCGAGCGCGTCCTCGGGTACTTCACTAAGTGGGGCGACGGCGCGAACGACATAAATCCGCTCGGACTGCTCACTAAGCGTGAGGTGAGAATCCTCGCCCGCGCGTTGGGCGTTATCCCGGAAATTATCGACAAGGCGCCGTCGGCGGATTTATACGACGGACAAACGGACGAGGGCGAAACGGGAATAACCTACGGTCAGGTCGACGACTTTATACTTAACGGAACCTCGGGCGACGCCGATATCGACGGCAAAATTAAGGCGCGAACCGAAAGCGCCCTGCATAAGCTGACGCCCGTGCCGATTTTCGGGGAATAAAAGTCAAGAGGGTAGAAAGGGGGGGCAAAATTAAACTGGATTGCCACGTCGCTAACGCGCCTCGCAATGACGGGGATAGAGTGAATTGTATTGCGTACGGATAGGCAAGCTGCGTTTGTCATTGCGAGCGAAGCGTGGCAATCCAGAAACCGCCTGCTG
>JAITNT010000150.1 GCA_031290295.1 Clostridiales bacterium | reverse complement strand
TCACTTGCGCTCGCTGCGGTACGGGTTCTCCTTGTTCTTCCGCACACTATACCAATAAAAACCCTATCCATGCCCGTGCCGCCCGTACCGAATACAAATTCACTTTATCCATGTCAATGCTATCGCGCAGTCGAAACATCTCTTCGCCGCTTGCTAATCATTCGCTTGTCCTCTTTCCCCATTTTGCTTACTTTTTTCAAAAGTAAGTCGCCCGAGGGGTTCGGGGAGGCCTCGAAACATCTCCTCGCCGCCTACCAATCATTCTCTTGCCCTCTTTACATGCGGGCGACCACACAGGGTCGCCCCTACAAGGACAACCGCTGTTAGTTCACCCGTACCCCTTACAATCAAAACCCTATCCGTCCTTAGCGAGGCGCGTTAGCGCCGTGACAATCCGGTTCTAACTTATCCTCTTTCACGCCCCCCCCCTCTCCCCCCTCCCGTACAATTCGCCTTATTATTATAACGTTTTGTTATATATTTTTAATATTTTGTCAATACTTACCTCACTTAGATTCAGCGGAGGGTTTTTCTATGCGTAAGGTTGTTTTTATCGGACTCGGGATTTTATTGGTTTTTGTAATAATTTTGGGGATTAACGCAAATATTACTGATGAGCCGCGCAAGGTCAGCTATATTCGGATACATATACGCGCCGATTCTAATCTGGAGCGCGACCAAAACGTCAAGTACGGCGTAAAGGACGCTATAGTCGATTATCTTGCGCCTTGTCTTGCCGAGGCCGAGAGCTTCGCCGAAAGCATGAGCGTAATTTCCGCCCGCCTTAGCGGCATAGAACGCGCCGCCGACAAGGTTTTACGCGCTAACGGCGTGAGCTACACCGCGCGTGCGAGGCTCGGCGAGGAAACGTTCCCGGCGCGCAGTTATGACGGAATTACGCTCGACAGCGGCGTGTACGACGCGTTAATCGTCGAGCTTGGTGCGGGCGCGGGCGATAACTGGTGGTGCGTGGTTTACCCTCCGTTGTGCTTCCTGAACGCTAAGGGCACGGACGGCGACGGGATAACGTACAAATCTAAAATCATGGAAATTATACGCAAGCTTACGGGATAGCCGCCGCAGGAATTAAACCGGCGTTTCCGTAACGAGGGGGAGTTTTACGCTTATGAAGAAAAACGCTTACAAAATTATTGCGGCGTGCTTAACGGTTTTGGCGTGCGCCGCGGCCGCGGCAAGCAATTTGCCCCGTACGGCGGAGGCAAAATACATAACTAAGGGCGACACCGCCGCCAACATTCGCATCGTGCAAACCCGCCTCAAGGAGCTGGGCTACTACAAGATAGCCGTGGACGGCATTTGGGGCGCGAAAACTACCGCCGCCGTCAAAAGCTTTCAAAAGGATAAAAAGCTCACCGCGGACGGAATTGTCGGCGCAAAGACCGAGGCTAAGCTCGGCGTTTCGCTGACCTCGGGCGGTTCGGCGGGTACGGCGGGCAACGACGCGTACCTCTTGGCGCGGTGCATATACGCGGAGGCGCGCGGCGAGCCGTACACCGGTATGGTAGCTATCGGCGCGGTCGTCCTCAACCGCGTAAAGAGCGGCAAGTTTCCTAATACGGTAAGCGGCGTTATTTATCAGCCGTGGGCGTTTACCGCGGTTAACGACGGTCAAATTAATCTCAGCCCCAACCAAAACGCGCTCAACGCCGCCCGCGACGCGCTTTCCGGATGGGATCCGACTAACGGCTGCCTGTATTATTACAACCCCGCCACGGCGACGTCGAAGTGGATTTGGTCCTTGACCGTAGAACTGAAGATAGGCAAGCACAGCTTCGCAAGAGCGTAGCGGTACTTAATCGGCGTTTCCTAGCGCCGGGGAGAAAAAACTAATGGAAAATTCAGCATCAAAAGCGGCCGTCCGCGAAAAGCCTCCGGCGGCGGCGTGGATAATTATAGGGCTTGTAACGGCGATAACCGCGCTCGCGCTCGCGCTTACCGCCGCGTTCGTACGGCAGCGGGAAACCGTCGGGGCGTTGGAGAGTATGTACAAGAAGTCATACTACGACACGGCGGACGAGCTTGGCAATCTCGAAGTCAAGCTGTCAAAAATACTTGTGTCTGGCAGCAGCGCGCAGCAGGCGAGGCTCGCCGCGGAAATCTGGAAGCAGTCCGGCGAAACGCAAATTAATCTCGCGCAGCTGCCTATAGACGAGCAGGCTATAACGCGCGCGCTTAAATTTGTAAATCAGCTCGGCGATTACAGCGGTTATCTTAATAACCGTATTCAAAACGGCGGCGGGCTGGCGGCGGAGGACGAAGAAAATTTAGAGATGCTTTACGAGCGTTGCCGCCAAATTAATATTTCGCTCGCCGCGCTTTCGGAGGCGATGAGCCGCGACTATAAATTCACGGCGCACATCGACCGCGACAAGCTCGGCAAGGGCGGCGGCGCGCTTAACGATTCCTTTAGCGGCGTTGAGAATAATTCCGTCGACTACCCTAAAATGATTTACGACGGACCTTTTTCGGACGGTCTGGATTCTAAGGTCTACAAGCTTTTGGAGCGGTTAGAAAAGCGCGGCGCGGACGAGGGCGCGGCTTGGGTCAAGGAGAAGCTCGGCGCCGAGACCGTAACGTTTTACGGACCCGCGGGCGGCGACCTTTTGACCTACGAGTACGGCGCGGCGATACCGGGCGGCGCGGAATATTACGTTCAGCTTACGCAGAACGGACTCAAGCCGCACATGATCGCTTGCGGCGCAACGGTGAACGGCACGCGCATATCGGAGGAAAAAGCCCGCCTCATCGCCGAGCAGACGGCGTCCGAGCTTATGGACTGCGAGCTTAAAGCGGTTTGGATTTGCGCCTCCGACGGTATCGCGTACGTTAATCTCGCGCCCGAGGAGAACGGCGTAACGTATTACCCCGACCTTATTAAGGTAAAAATAGCCATGGATTACGGCGGACTTATCGGCTTGGAAGCAAATTCCTTCCTCATGAACCACACGGAAAGGACGCTGCCCGCCGCGCGGCTTAGCGAGGCGGAGGCGCGTGCGCGCGTGAGCAAGAAAATCAAAATTGAAAGCTCGCGCTTGGCTCTGATTCCACGTCCCGGCGATAAGGAGGCGCTTGCCTACGAATTTTCGGGAACGCACCGCGGTCACCGTTATATCGTCTGCGTTTGCGCCCTGACGGGAGAGGAGCTGGACATAATGCGCGTCGTCGAAACCGCGGGGCGGGGCAGTATGCTTGAATAGATACCGACCAATCGTGAATGCGCGCTCGTTCGTCGCCTGCGGCGGCGGGAGCGCGCATTCACATTTGGTCGGTTCTCTTGCGCGCATTCGCGTATGATCGGTTAATTCCTCTTGAAAATAACCGCGGAATATGATAAACTGTATATATAAACACGATCGTACGTAATACGGAAACGTCGGTTATGTCTGCGGTTATACGCTAGGGAGGATTAAATAAATGTTGTTCGGTAAAATGATGCTTAGGTTTCGCATACCGCTTTTGATTTTGCTCGGGATAGTTTGCTTGATTTTTCTGTTTGTAATCGTTGTGGGGGGCATGCTGCTTTTTCCCGCCGACGCCGAGCCCCGGGGATACGCGTGGACTGCGGACACGCAATTTTCCGTTTCCGACCATGCGGTAAGCGTTGAAATGCGGGATACAAGCTTGCGGGTTATGCTGTTGACGGATATGCATCTTATCGGCGTATCGGACGGGCGGACGGGCGAATTAGTCCGCGCTATGGCGGAACGGCTTAATCCCGACCTTATAGTTTTGTTGGGGGATCAGTGCTTTACGCCGTTTAATTTACAGGCTTACGGATATCTTATCGCGCTTATGGACGACGTCGGTATACCGTGGGCGCCTATATACGGCAACCACGATAACTTCGGCGACGCCCAAAAGAACAAGCTCGGCAGTATGCTGTCGGAAAGCGTTTCGGGGCTGTTTCAATACGGACCGCAGGGCATGACGGGCTCGGGCAACTATGTTTTGAATATCGTAAAGGACGCCAAATCCGTGCACACCTTTTATCTGCTCGACTCGCATACGACCGCTATCAGCGACAACCCGCCCGTAACGGCGGAGCAGGCGCTTTGGTACGAATGGGCGGTCAAGGGTATAAGGACGCAGGCGGGAGGCGACGTTCCCTCGACCGTTATGCTGCACGTGCCGCTACCGGAGTTTGTGCCGGCGTGGCAGGAGGCAAGCGATTCCGGCTCGGTTCTGTACGGTGAAAAACGCGAGGCTTCGTGCGTTCCCGATAAGAACACGGGCTTGTTTGACAAAATGATAGAGCTGGGCAGTACAAAAGGGGTTTTCTCCGGTCATGACCACCTTAATAATTTCTCGGTCACGTATAAGGGGATAAGGCTTTCTTACTCTAATATGAGCGGATACGGCAGTTACGGCGCGGACGACATGAAGGGCGCGACGCTTTTGACCGTAAACGCGGACGGAAGCACGGAGCAGGAGCTTGTGTTTTATAAAAAATAGAGTGCGTCATGTTTCGCGCAAATATAGTTGTGAAATATTAAGCATGTTTTGCGAAACATTGCGTATGGCGGCGCATACCGTTTCGGTGTAAAATATATTCATGATGATTTACGTAGAAGAAGTAAAAAAATTTAAGATTTACGGCGAGCCGGTCGTAATCGCACCGTACGGCGAGGGGCACATTAACGAAACCTTTTATGTCGAAACGGACAAAAAGGCTAAGTACATTCTGCAAAAGATTAATTCCGGGCTTTTCACCGACGTAGGGCGGCTTATGAACAATATCTTTCTTGTGACCGAGCACGCGGGCGAAAAGATAAGGCGGGCGGGCGGCGACGTTGCGCGGGAAACGCTGACTATCGTACGCACCGGGGATGACGGGCTGTACCTCAAGTCGGACGGCGGGTATTTCCGCATGTACATTTTTATCGACAACGCGACGGCGCACCAAACCGTCACCGACCCCCGGCAGTTCTACGAGAGTGCGGCGGCTTTCGGCGCGTTTCAAAATTATCTCGCGGATTTTGACGCCGATCGGCTGTACGAAACGATTCCGTCGTTTCACGACACCGTAAAGCGTTACCGCGACTTCACAAAAAGCGTTTCCGAGAACAGGTCGGGCAGGCTGAAAAACGCCGAAAGAGAAGTGGAATTCGTCGTCAAGCGGCAAAAATATTGCCCGCGTATAGTCGACCTTTTGTCCTCGGGCGCGATGCCGCTGAGGGTTACGCATAACGATACCAAGCTGAATAACGTTATGCTTGACGATAAAACCGGAAAAGCGGTAGCCGTAATCGATCTTGACACCGTAATGCCCGGCAGCGCGTGCTACGATTTCGGGGACAGTATACGTTTCGGAACGAACAGCGGTGCCGAGGACGAGCCTGATTTAGATAAGGTTAATTTCCGCATAGATTTGTTCGAGGTCTACGCCGAAGGATATTTGGGCGCGCTGAAAAGCATCACGAAATGCGAAAAGGATATGCTTGCTTTTTCGGGTATTCTTATGACTTACGAATGCGGAATGCGCTTTCTGTCGGACTATTTGGACGGGGATATATACTTCCGTACGCGCAGGGAAAGCCATAATCTTGACCGCTGCCGCACGCAATTCAAGCTTATCGAGGACATGGAGAAACGGCTTCCCGAGACGGAACGGATTATCGGTAGAATATGACTGTCGGAGAGGAAAAGAGGGGAAGAGAATGTTTGGTAGGCGGGGAAGAAAGAGGGCAAGACGCCGTATAATACCGCAATATCGCTTGACGTATGCTTTGGAAAGGTGTATGCTTAAGGCGTTAGCTTCGGCTAACATCTTGAGGGTTTTGACATATGGGAACAGAACGGTCGGACGGCGACGGGATACTGGCAATTAATCCGGATGCCGACGGCTCCGTACAAAAAATGATAGCGGCCGCAGAGATAAAATACGCCGCGCGCCGCGCCAAGGAGAAGCCGAGCCGCTTTTTGTTAGCGCGGATACTTTATCTCGCGCTGGGATTTATTTCGCTCGGACTCGGGGCGGTGGGGATATTTTTTCCTATTCTTCCGACGGTGCCGTTCTTTTTGGTCGCGGCTTTTTGTCTTGTCCGGGGGTCGGAAAAATTCGGCAAGTGGTTTATGTCCACGCGCCTTTACCGCAGACACCTGTATATCTTTCGGAAGTATCACGCTATGACCTTATTCGGCGAGCTGCTCACGATTACGGTTATATGCTTGCTGTTTATTGCGTCAAGCGTTTTTTCGGGTTCGCTCGCTATGGCGATAATAGGTCCCGTTATTTGCGGCTTCCATATTATATATTTTTCTTTTCGGGTTACGCCTATAAGCAAGGCAAAAATGAATATGATTTACGACTATGAAAACTCCCCGCCCGTTGAGGACGGCGGCGCGTTTTCCGGGGAGCGGGAGGACGGTTTGTGATAGTTTCCGCTATAAATCCGACGGGGCTGATAGGCGCCTCAATACTCGGCGCGATGCTTGTTATCGGTATTGCCGCCGTCATAATCAAATACCGCGTAAAAAACAAACGGAAGTAAATATACCCTTTTATTCACCGCTAAATCAAGTGAAATTAAAATTGACCGTCCGTTATTTGTCGTCCTCGGGTTTAAGCTTGAGAACGTTTTTGTATGCCCGATAAAAGGTCGCGTAATTCGTAAAACCGCACGCGAGGTAGGCTTTTGTAGGATTCAGGCCGGATTTTATCAGGTTCTGCGCGTATAAGATTTTTTTCTGACGCACATACTGCATTACGCCGATATGAAAAAATTTGGTAAAAACATGCGACAGGCAGGATTCCGAGATGAAAAGCCCGCGCGCTATCGCCGCCATGTCGAGCGGCTCCGTTATATTCCCGTTGATATAATCTATGATTCTGTCCGCGGCGGGGTTTATCGCGGCGGTTCCGCCGTTCGGGACGTAATTAAGATATTTCAGAAGCATTAATATTTCGCTGAGAGTCGTTTTCAGCATGAGCCTCTTGTCGTCGTCGGAGAACGTTTTGCAGAAGCCGTCAAGCTTATAAAACGCCGCTATAAGTCCGCTGTCCTTGCTTAGGCGGAACAAGCCGCCGCTAGTTTGCAGGGCGGGAAGGAGCTGATTCGGCACAATGCTTTCCGCAAAGTTTATTATGAAACGGTCGTAACGCTTTTCACTGTTGATTTTCAGGAAATGATACTGCGCGGGCTTGATGAGAAGCAGGTCGAACGGTTGAAGCTTGAAGGTGTTGCTTTCGACGACGAAGTCCGCGTCGCCGTCCAAAAACAGCAGCAGCTCGTACATGTTGTGGCTGTGCTTATAAAAATTCCGACGGTCGGGCATGACGTCGGTATTATGGGAATACGATATATTTTTTTCCGTTATCGACAACATAAGTACATTATAACCCAAAAGGGAACAAATTGCCAGCGCAATTCGGAGGGAATGCAAAGAGAGGACAAGAAAATGATTAGCAAGCGGCGAAGAGGGTCTGGATTGCCACGTCGCTTACGCTCCTCGCAATGACAATGGCGGCTATTAACCGTACAATACGAGTAAACCGTAATAACCCGGATAAGACTAAACCTCTTTCAGCCCTGCGACTTTATCGCGTCGATCGGCTTTTTTCTTGCTATGCTGTTCACCGGGAAGAAGCTTGCCGCGAGCGCGGTAACTACCGACACGCCCAGCATCAGTCCGGCTTGCCTTATTCCGAAGGTAAGAATTTTAATCAGCAGTCCAAGCTCGGTTTGCATGAGTCTGTCCAAAAAGAACACGGCGATAATAGTGCCCGTAAGCGCCGCGGCGAAGCTGATTAGCGCGATTATCAGGCTTTCGTTGAAGAATATTCCGAATACGTCGCTGCTGCGCGCGCCGACCGCGCGGAGTATGCCTATTTCGCGTTTTTTGTACGATATGCTCACCGCAATGAAATTCAGCAGAAGCAAGGCCGCAAATATCGCGAACCCCAGGCCTACATACAAAAACGCGCTTGCCATAGCCTCTATCATTGAGTTTATATTTTCCAGCGAGCTTGACACGGCGTTTTGCATAGAGAACCGCACGTTATCGTTGTCCTCATACGAGAAGCGTAGCAGCTTCATATCGTCGGATCTGCTGCCCTTAAAGGTGGTAATTGCCAGCTTAATAGTGCCGATTTCCCCGGCGAGCGCGTCGAGAACGGGTTTTGAGAATACAATAATACGGTCTGAAGCATACTTGTCGGACGAGAAGTAAATCCCCGCGATTTTTTTGGTTTCCTGAACCGGTACCGCCGTTCCGCGGCCGCTGTAGTCGCGAATGGAATAGTTGAAGGCTACGGCAGCGCCCGCATATGTATCCCTTATGATCTCGCGCGCGCATATAAACTCGATTTCGCGACCCGAGAGTCCGTACGGGTTATCGTAATATAATTCGGAATTAAGCAATTCATAATAGTTATAGTAATTCTCGGCTTCGGCGGTCGCATCGGCTTCATCGAGCCCCCGACGTTTAAGCCAAGTCTTTACGGCGGTTTTTAACTCCGCGGCGTTCGGCGCGTTCCGATATATGCCGTCAACGTAAACCAGAACGGCGTTATAAAGCGCGTTGCCGTCCAAGACATCCCCCGTATATTCGCTGAACGTCTGCCAGTCCAACAGAACCTCGTCGTCGTCGAGCGCGGTTTTTGCGCCGTCAAAAAAGGCCGTCTGTTCCGCCGCCGCCGGTGTGAACGCCGCCAAAAACTGCAAGCTGTAGAAGTCGCCCGTTTTTGTCAAATATTCCATAAATTTATTTATATCGTACGAATTAATTACGGGCAGCTTCGGCATAAGGGCGTCGATCGTTCCGTTCGCTATAAACACGGCGGCATGGAAGCTGTATTCCTTTACGGCCTGGAATTCCGAGGCTAACATAATAGAGCCTAAGCCCTCCATTACGCCGCTCTTTAAGGACTCGTACCTCGTCAAATCCAGCTTGGTATCGATAACGCCCGTAATTGTGAATTCCATGTCGTACATTCGCAGGCTTTTACCGATAAGATCTTCTTTTTTGGTTATCGGAAGCTTTGTTTTTGCGCCGGTGCTCGGATTAGTAACGGCGTAGCCGCGCTCATAAAAAGTATTATAAACGTATTGCGTAACGGCTATTTCGTCGGTACTGTCGGGATATTCCCCGGTTAAGGAGAAGCCGTGCGCGGCGACGGCGGCTTCCGACGACTCGGTTATTCCGGCAAAGGTCGTCGCGTAATATTCGTACATATTTTTTGAGGAGTTTTCATAAAGATATTCGTCGAAGCCGTAGTAGCCGCTTGTCATCGGATAAATCTTATCGAAGGTATAGTCAGGGAATTCGGCGCGCAGCATGTCGAAATCGCCGTCGGTCATAGCCGTGGCGGTGTAATAAGGCGTATAAGCGGGATCGGGGTTCATGTTAACGCCCTTAGTAAACGCGGCGTATTCGATATTTACCTCGCGAATAGAGTTGTAAGCCGCGTCGTACTTGTTATAAGCGCCCATTGTATCGGACAGCCCGAACAGCGCGAACGCGATCGCGGACAGCAAAATTGTGAATACAAGCCTTACGGGCTTTGATTTCAGACTGCTTGCGCCGATTTTGAGAGAATGCCTGTACGGAAGCCGCGAGCGTATCAGCTTGAACTGCTTCGCGTCGTATTCGTTGAGCCGCAGGTTTTTCTCGGAGGTATTTTCAAAGGATTCCTTATTTCCGTTACTGTCGATACGCGCCTGCTTGCGGAAATCGCCGTTGGACTTCCCGTCCTTAGACACGATAATATCGTCGGGCACGTCCTCGATGAAGCGGATAACGGCGGTTTTTTCGTCGGCGGACAGCTTATGCCCGCCCTTAACGTACAATATGCTGTTGTCGATTACGCTTACGCCGGCGCTTACCGATTCGGATTCGGCGCGGTACTTCTTTATATCGCTTATAACTCTGCCGTCCGCAAATTCTATCACGCGGTCGCCGTAATATTCGGCGTACTCGCGGTCATGCGAAATGATAATTACGAGCTTAGTTTTAGAAAGCTTCTGCAAGGTCTCGAAAACCTGCCTGCCCGTCGCCGAATCGAGCGCGCCCGTCGGCTCGTCCGCCATAATAATCTCCGGGTCCTTTATTAACGCGCGGGCGATAGCTACGCGTTGCTTCTGTCCGCCCGAAAGCTCCGCGGGACGCCGGTTGCCGTAGCCGATCAAATCGACCTGCTCCAGCAGCGCGTCAACCGCCTCCTTGTCGGCTTTTTTGCCCTGTAATTCCAGGGCAAGCGCAATATTCTTTGCGACGCTGAATTCGCTGAGTATATTGTATTCCTGGAATATAAAGCCGATAAAGGTGTTGCGGTAGCTGTCGAAGTCCGATTGTGAGAAATCCTTCGACGATTTGCCCTTTATATATATTTCGCCGCTCGTAATGCCGTCCAACCCGCCCATAAGGTTAAGCAGGGTAGATTTACCCGAGCCGGATTTCCCCAGCACAAAAACCATTCCCTTATCCTCGAAGCAAATGTTGACGTTATCCAACGCCTGCACGGGCTTGCCTCTCTTAGGCCGATATATCTTGCATAAATTTCTAACCTCTAACATACATATCCCTCTTTTGTTTACGAGTATACAATACAGTATATATGTTTTCCGCCAAAAAGTCTATAATCTTCGGGGATATAACGGAGACCGTTATACATATCCTCATATTCTCTTTTGTCGATTATCCCATAGTCGCTTGACTTTTACACTAAAAGGTCGTATAATTCATTAAAATTGTCGTGAAGCTTCCGCGTTTAGTTTCGCAACGGCTTCATTGCGAAAACACCGTCCACGGTATGCGCGGTCGGGTGTTTCGCGGATACTGTTATCGCGGACGGCTTTAACGGCTTGCCTGCAAGAGACGCGGGTCATGTACATAGCGATGAAAAAATTAAGGGGTCAGTATGGGGGATTCGGAAAACCGGGACGAGGCGGAGCCGGCAAAGGCGGCGGACGAAAACGCCTATTTGAAGGATGCGCTCAGGCAGCTTGCGGACGCGTACAATACGCTTGCGGAGCAATTCGCCAAAAAAATCGCCGACAACGAGGACAGTAAATTCACGATAACCGATTTAAGGAACCGGCTTATTCAGCATGAGGAAAACTATCATTATTCGATTATCAAGCCGTTAATAATGGAATTTATCGAAACGCGCGAGAATCTGAATAAATTTTCCGAAAGGTTTGCCGTGAGAATTCCGTATGATGCGGAGGCCGAGCTGAAAATTATTTTAAGAGGTATCGACATATCGCTTGAGAAATTTTCAATTTTTCCGTTTTCCGGTGCGGGCGCGGACTTTGACCCGTCTACGCAGAAAGCCGTCGAGGTTCAACTGACGGATAACAAAAACCTCAAGGATAAAATAGCGAAAAAAATTTCGCCGGGGTATTATCTTCAAGACAAGCATAAAAGCACTATAATTAAGCCGGAAACGGTTACGGTATACGGAGTGAAAAAGCATGATTAAATACGGCATCGATTTGGGGACTACCTACAGCTGCATCGCCTATGTCGACGATCAAGGCGAGGTAAGGGTTATAAACAACGCGGAGGGCGAGAACATCACTCCGTCGGTCGTTAAATACAACAAGGGCGCGTTCGAGGTCGGGCGCAAGGTGAAGAACGAAGCCGTTCTTTATCCGGAGCTTATCGTCGAGGCTGTGAAGCGAAGCATGGGCGCGACGCTTAAGAACGGCAAGCCCGCAAAAATAATTATCGACGGCACGGAATTTTATCCGCAGGAAATATCCGCGGCTATTTTGCGTAAGCTTGTCAATGACGCGAACAAGTACTTAAAAGCCGACGTCAAGGACGTTGTGATAACCGTTCCCGCGTACTTCGGACAGGAGGAACGCAACGCTACGGCGGAGGCGGCGAAGATTGCGGGGCTGAACCTGATCAAAATTGTAGACGAGCCTACCGCGGCGGCGATATGCTATCAAAATCATCGGAGCGACAGCTTCGAGAAGCATACCTT
>JAITNT010000237.1 GCA_031290295.1 Clostridiales bacterium | reverse complement strand
TTGACATGGGCTGGTTTGTTTATTAGAAAGCGGCGAAGAGGGTCTGGATTGCCACATCGCTGACGCTCCTCGCAATGACAATAGCGGCTTTTGTCCGTACTGTACGTGTAAGCAGTAATAACCCGGATAAGAGGGGAAAAGGATAAGTTAAAACCTGATTGCCACGTCGCTTACGCTCCTCGCAATGACAATGGCGGCTTTTGTCCGTACTGTACGTGTAAGCAGTAATAACCCGGATAAGAGGGGAAAAGGATAAGTTAAAACCGGATTGCCACGCTGCGCTCGCAATGACGATAGAGGGCTAAGAAAATTGTATGGGGCGGTGAAAGCGGCGAAGAGATGTTTCGACTACGCTCAACATGACATTGATTTTGTTTTGTTTATGGGGTGCGGAAGAACAAGGAGAACCCGTACCGCTAGCGAGCGCAAGCGAGCGGAATGACCACGCGAGTAACGTGCTGCGGTACACACTCGGATAGACTAAACCTCTTTAAGTCCGACTGAATCGGATTAAGCAAGCAAGGCGGCACGCCGCAGCGCAGCGCCGATTCACGTTTGGTCGGCAAAAGTCCGCCCGAATGCGATAAAGCGAGTTGAGCCGCCGCAGGCGTGCGAGCGCGCATTCGCGTCTGGGCGGCTAGTAAGCGGCAAAGCGGGTCCGGATTGCCACGCTGCGCTCGCAATGACGGATAGAGTCCGGATTGCCGCAGTGCACATTTGCGTATGACCGGCTTGCATTCGCGTCCGGGCGATATCGTTTGGTCGGCTCTCAAATATACAGCTTCAGGTCGTCTTTTTTGATCCAACCGATTTTGCTTAGCAGAATTCTTAAGGGGATGCAAACCGCCGTGGGAATTGCGAAGAACAGCACGGCTATGCCCCAAAATATCATACCGCCGTCCACGCCCGCCGCGAGGGACGCGGAGACCGTTTCAAATACGCCTACAAGACCCGCGGTGCCCATACCGCTGCCCGCGGGGGAGCATTGCAACCCGAACACCGTCGTCGCAAGCGCGCCGCTTATCATGCCCGCCACGGTCGGGGGAATCAGTATGCGAGGATTCTTCATGAGGTTGGGGAGTTGCAGCATGCTTGTGCCTACGCCCTGCGCTATAAGCCCGGAAACCCTGTTTTCCTTAAAGCTCATTACCGCAAAGCCTACCATTTGCGCCGCGCAGCCTACTACCGCCGCGCCGCCCGCAAGCCCGCCGATTTGCATTGTGATACATATCGCCGCGCTCGACGTGGGCAGGGTAAGCAGTAAGCCCACCGCCCCCGCGACTACGATGCCCATAATGAGGGGCTGCGCCGTGGTCGCCGCCGCTATCCCCGCGCCTATCTGCGCTACCACCCACGAGACGGGGCGGCATACCGTGAACACGCACGCCATGGCGATAAGCAGCGCGGACAGCGGCAGTACCACTATATCTACCTTAGTTTTGCCGCAAAGCTTGTTGCCTATTTCACACGCGGCGACCGCGCATATAAAGGCGGCGATCGGGTCGCCGGGGCCTTTTATACCCGCCGCAATAATCGTGCCGCCCAGTATTCCCGCGCTCTGCGCGCCGATAAAGCCCGCGCATACTGTGGAAAACAGCACAAGCCTGCTCGCTTTGAGGCTATGGGCGACGCCCGCGCCTATTCCCGCGCCCATGATTACCGTGGCGGCGAAGCCGACCGTTTGGAACGCGCTTCCGACGCCGTTATCGCCTATCCATACGCCGATTTGCTTGATTATCGTGCCCGCAATCAACGTGGCGAAAAGACCGAGCGCCATGCCGCCCATGCCGGTTATGAACCACCGCTTGGCAAGCGTCTTGGTCATGTCCCACACCGCGTAGCCGAAGCCTCTCGGGCGTCTGTCCCGCTTTTTGGGCGGCTTAGGCGGCGCGGGCGGTTTGGGCTGTTCGGTTTTTTCGGGGATAGTGGAAATTTGCGCGGATGCGTCCGCGCCGTTGATGAAGTCTAGGTTGTCTGCCATTAGTTTCTCTCCTTGCCGCGAGATTGCATCGGCGGCATATTCACGAGAAGCCGGCGCATTTTAGCTGCCGACCGTTAGGCCTTACGCATTGTGCGTATTCTGCGGCGTACCGCTGTTTTTTATCGGAGCGGCGCTAGAGCGGCGTTCTTTGGCCGCTCCGGTAAAGATAAACCTGCGGGTTGTCCGCCGATAAACCCGCGTCCGTCCGCTACGGTATCAAGCTAAAGTCGCTTGCGCGTTAAGCGTCAAGTCGGCAAGCCCTATCCCGGCTTGCAGCTGATAGTAAGCGAGGCTGGCTACAATAGCCGCGTTATCGGTACAAAGCACGGTCGGGGGGTAAAGGAAGCGGACGCGTTCCCTCTCCGCCCTCTCGGTCATGCGGCGGCGCAGCAGGGTGTTTGCGCTGACGCCGCCGCACATCGCGACGGTATTCAGGCCGTACTCGCGCGCCGCTCTGAACGTCTTGGCTACGAGCGGCGCGACCGCGTATTCCGAAAAGGACGCGGCAAGATCCGCGGGGTTAATTTTCCGCCCCGCTTGCTCGGCGTTGTGTACGTAATTTATCACCGCGGTTTTGAGCCCGCTGTAGCTGAAATTATAATCGCCGCCGCCGGAGGGCTTGGCGTTCTTGAAAAAATCTATGTTCGCCGCGCCGGTCGCGGCGAGCTTGTCTATAGCGGGCCCGCCCGGGTAATCCAGCCCGAGTATGCGCGCCACCTTGTCAAAAGCCTCGCCGCAGGCGTCGTCCGTCGTCGCGCCGATTACCGTTTGCTCGGTATAGCCGTCGACGCGCACTATCGAGGTATGCCCGCCGGAAACGACAAGACAGATAAAGGGCGGCTCTAAATCCGGGTGCGCGAGATAATTGCCCGCCACGTGCGCCCGCGTATGCGACACGGCGACAAGCGGCTTGTTAAGCGCGAAGCTCAGCGCCTTTGCCGTGCTGACGCCTACGAGCAGCGCGCCTATAAGCCCCGCGCCGCAGGTGACGCCGACGGCGTCCAAAGCCTCAGGCCTGACGCCGGCGGCCGTTAACGCTTCGTCGATTACGGGAATTATCGCCATAGTGTGGTTGCGGCTGGCTATTTCCGGCACTACGCCCCCGAAACGCTTGTGGATATCTATCTGCGACGCGATTACGTTGGATAAAATCCGCCGCCCGTTTATCACAACCGAAGCGGAGGTTTCGTCGCAGGAGGATTCAATTCCGAGGATAATTTTTTCGTCCATTTTTTTCCGGCAGAGGTTAGGATTTGCGCAAATAATCCGTAATGAAGCCGTCAAGATTGCCGTCCATTACGGCGTAAACGTCGCCCGTTTCAAAATTCGTGCGGTGATCCTTGACAAGCGTGTACGGCTCGAAGACGTAGGAGCGTATTTGACTGCCCCACTCGATACGCTTCAGCTCGCCCTTGATAGCGGAGGCCTTCTCGGCGATTTCACGTTCGCGAAGCTCGACGAGCTTGGAAAGCAGCATTTTCATAGCGGTTTCGCGGTTTTGTATTTGCGAGCGTTCGTTCTGGCAAGCCGCCACTACGCCGGTCGGTATGTGAGTAAGACGGATAGCCGATTCGGTCTTGTTGACGTGCTGACCGCCCGCGCCGCTGGAACGGTAGGTATCCACCCGCAGGTCCTCGTCGCGGATTACGATGTCGTTGTCCCGTTCGATAACGGGAGAAACCTCGAGCGCGGCAAAGGATGTATGCCTGCGCGCCGCCGAATCGAACGGCGAAATACGCACGAGCCTGTGCACGCCTTTTTCGGCTTTGAGATAGCCGTAGGCGTTATCGCCCGACACCTCGAAGGTTACGCTTTTGTAACCGACGGCGTCGCCCTCTAACGCGTCGAGCACTCTCAGGGAATAGCCTTTTTTTTCGGCGTAGCGCGTGTACATTCTGAAGAGCATTTGCGTCCAGTCCTGCGCCTCCGTGCCGCCGGCTCCGGCGTGCAGCGACAGAATCGCGTCGCTCGCGTCGTACTCGCCTTTCAAAAGCGTGGCGAGGTTGATGCGTTCGGTTTCCGCCGAAAGCGCGCCGTACTCGCGGCGGATTTCGGAAGCAAGCCCGGCGTCGCCGTCGTCCTCCTCCTCGACGAGCGCGATAAGCTCGGTAAGGTTATCCGCCTTAGCCGCTATCGCCGTATACCCGTCGAGCTTATCGCAAAGCGCGCGCAGGCTTTTGCTGACGGCCTGCGCGCGGGCTTGGTTCTTAAAAAAGTCCGGCGACTCCCGCTCCGCCCTGAGGGCGGCGATTTTTGCCTCTAAACCCGCCGGGTCAAAGAGAGTCTCCGATGAGTTTTATCGTATCGTGCAGGCTTTT
>JAITNT010000015.1 GCA_031290295.1 Clostridiales bacterium | reverse complement strand
AAAAGGTCATCACCGCCACGCAAATGCTCGAGTCCATGATTACCGCGCCCCGTCCTACGCGCGCGGAAATTTCCGACGTCGCGAACGCGGTTTACGACGGTACCTCGGCGACCATGCTTTCGGGCGAAACCGCCGTCGGCAGACACCCCGTAGAGGCGGTGCGCGTTATGGCGATGGTCGCGGAAAAAACCGAGCAGGGCATACACTACCAAAAGCGTTTCAGTCAATCCGACATAAAAATCACCGAAATAACCGACGCGGTTTGCCGCGCGACCTGCGCCGCCGCGCAGGATCTCAACGCCGCCGCCATTATCGTGGTAACCCAAAGCGGCAGGTCGGCGCGCATGATAAGCCGCTTCCGCCCGAGCGTACCGATAATCGCCGCCGTCACCGACGAAAAAGCCTACAACAAGCTCGCTATCAACTGGGGCGTGCTTGCGGTGCGCGCCGAAATGCAGCCTAACACCGACGAGCTTTTCAGTCACGCTATAACCCTGGCAAAATCCACGGGGCTTGTGCGCGCGGGCGACACCGTAGTAATTACCGCCGGCGTCCCCGTCGGAATCCCGGGCAATACGAATATCATGAAAATCGAAAAAATCCCCGCGGGGAAAAAATAAGTGGAAAGCAAACCCTTTAAGGTAGTTATTTCAAAGGCGGAGCGCGGCGATTTGCCGCAAATTTTAGCCCTGCAAAAAGCCGCGTTTTTGAGCGAAGCGGAGGCTATAAATGATTTTTCGATACAGCCGCTCACGCAAACCTTAACGGATATCGAGGCGGATTTTGACGCGGGTCCGATACTAAAGGCGGTCGAATCCGGTCGCGGCAAAATCGCAGGCTCCGTACGCGCGTACGCCGACGCCGACGGCGCGCATATCGGCAAGCTCGTCGTGCATCCCGATTATCAAAATAACGGCATTGCAAAACGCCTCTTGCAAGAGATAGAAGCCGCCTTCCCCGCCGTCGGGCGCTTTGTGCTGTACACCCGCGTAACCAGCGTCAAAAACATCGCCCTCTACCGCAAAGCCGGCTACAGGGAATTCGGTCGCGAGCGCGTCTCCGAAAAGCTCGAGTTCGCGCATATGGAAAAAACCGAAAGTGATTAAGCATATCAACCGCCCATACGCGTTCTTTTTTCTAGACGTAGTTCTGCTGCGCCCGCAAAAAAACGCCTGGACGGACACCAAAATTGACTGAAATCTGCACGCCTTCGGCGGTATGAACATACTCGTCTTATCCGGGTTATTACTGCGTACTCGTATTGTACGGTTAAAAGCCGCCGTTGCCCTTAGCGAGGAGCGCAAGCGACGCGGCAATCCGGTTTTAACTATCCTCTTTCCCTCTTCCCCCGCCCTCTGCGGGCAGTTCTAAATTATATAATCGTACGGCGTTTGTTGATAAACGCAATAATTCAGCCAGTTATTAATCAGCAGCATTGCATGGGAACGCCAGCTTACGGCGGGAATATCGCCCACCTTATCGTTTACGTAGTAGTTTTGGGGCATGTCGACGCCCAAACCCTTATCCCGGTCGCGGACGTATTCCAGATGCAGCGTGTCCGCGTCGTATTCGCCGTGCCCGGTTACGTAGACGTGCCTTAAATTCTTGTTTGCGACAAGATAGACGCCCGCCTCGTCCGACTCCGCAAGAACGTCGAGGTCGCGGCATTTGAGAATATCCTCGCGCCTTATTTCGGTGTGCCGCGAATGCGGGGCGCGGAAACGGTCGTCAAAGCCGCGCAAAAGCGGGTTCGTTTTCGACGCGACGGTGTGCTCGAAAATTCCCGAAACCTTGCGGGGCATCGAATGCTTGGGGATATTGTGGTGGTAATAAAGTCCCGCCTGCGCCGCCCAGCATATGTAAAGCGTAGAAAAAACGTTTAAGTCCGCCCAACCGAATATCGTGGTCAGCTCGTCCCAGTATTTGACGTCGGTAAAGTCAAACCGCTCTACCGGAGCGCCCGTAATTATCAGGCCGTCGAAGCGTTCGTGCTGAACCTCGCCGAAGGTCTTATAAAACGAGCTTAGGTGCGCCGCGCTCGTGTTTGTCGGCTCGTAGCTTGTCGTACGCAAAAGCGTAATTTCTACCTGAAGCGGCGAATTAGCTATCATTCTCAAAAGCTGCGTTTCCGTAACCTCTTTGGCGGGCATCAGATTAAGAATTACAACCTTGAGCGGACGGATATCCTGCTTTGTCGCGCGGTCGTCCGCCATTACGAATACGTTTTCTTTCTCCAGCTCGTTAAAAGCGGGCAGCGTTTTCGGAAGTTTAACCGGCATTTTACGCCTCCTCTCTCTCATTTTCAATCCATTGTAACACATAATAAGCAAAATGTAAAACGGCAAAAGGGACTGCCTCACATTCTTGTGAAACAGCCCCCCCCTTTTTTCGTGTACGCGTCCGTCTGACCTTACTTCTCGATAAGGTCTACAAGATAATCGGCGGGGTTCACGTGGACGCCGTTTACCTGAACCTCAAAATGCAGGTGCGCATCCTCGTTTATTTCGGCAAGCATTGTGTCGCCTACCGCGCCTATTACCTCGCCGCGGGTCACGTTTTGTCCTACGGACACGTTGACGGTTTGGTCAAGCGATTTATAAACCGTCTTGATGTTGCCGGCGTGCGCGATAACTATTACCGTGCCGTCAAGCGTGGAATTAGTTACCGACTCCACCGCGCCGTCGAGCACGGCGACTACCGAAGCGCCCTTTTCCGCGAACAAATCTATGCCCAAATGCGTTTCCCAAAGATTAAGCGTAGAGCTCCAAAGCAGCTCGTCGTCGGCATACCGCTTGCTAAGCTCGAACTCTGCGAGGGGATTCATCATCGTTGCGGGCGCAGTATCGACCGGCGTATCGGGGTCGATATTGTCCGGAACATTAGTTACCTTTCCGCCGATAGTCAGCGAAAGCGTAATGATTGCGGCTATTGCCAAAAGACTGGCGATAAGAATTATATAATAAATATTCTTCTTAAAAAATTTGACAGTCTTTGCGCCGCCGTTCTTGGTGTTTGGTTTCTTATCCATTGTGTTACCTCCGTTTGTACCGATAATTATTGACCGCATTTTTGCGGATTATACATTGAAAATAAATTTTCCCGCAATGCGCGGCTCCGCGAGCGCGCATTCGCGTTCGGGCAGTCTGCTAGTAGCTTCCCAAAATCAGCGGTGTGCCCGCCGTGACTCTGCCGTTAGAATATGCGAGCTGCATATTTATTTCCGCGCCGTCAAGGTTAAGCCCGTTGCCGAGAGCCGGAGAAAAGCAATAATAAATGAGAATGCCGCCTATATCCTCCCGCCTTATAATATCGGCGGAGAATTTTTTGACGATTATATTTAGATCCGACGCGCTGCCGCCGAAGGTCACGCTCTCGCCGTCGACGGTTTTCAGCCGCTGTCTGACGCGCGCGGCGTCCTTTATATCGCAGCTCACAATCGTACCCGCGCCGTTAGAAACCGACGACGCGCCGCTTACCTCGGCCGCGCCGCTTATGTAGAAGGAATACCGCATGTCGGGGGCGCAGCCCTCGAGCGCGTCAAGCCCGTTCCCGCGAATACCCGTTGCCAAAAAAATCATAAAAAATGCCGCAAACAATCCAAATCTTTTCATATATGTAAGTGTAGCCAAAACCGCCGAGGGTTAAACCCTGCGCCCGAATAGAATTTTATCGTTAATTCACTTGCAAAAATATTGCAAAACCGCTAGAATAATACCGTTAGAGTTATTGTGAAGCCAAACGCGGAATTTTTGGCGAGGAATTTTCACAACATTGAAAAAAATGCGGGTGTATCTCAGTGGCAGAGTTCCAGCTTCCCAAGCTGGCTATGTGGGTTCGATTCCCATCACCCGCTCCATCAAGACACGGTGTAAGGGCAGTTCAAAAACTGCTCGAACGCCGTGTTTTTTGTTACTTAAACGCCCGTTTTACGCTTGTAATGCGGGCTTTTTGCTTGTCTGCCGTCACAAAGTTCACTTTTCGTCGGCTCTAACGCTTGCAAATTGCTTTGTATTGACTTGTTCCTTTTGATTTCTCTTTTGATTGTTTTGGGTTTTCAAAAGGAAATCAAAACAATCACTTTTCGTTCGTTCACTTTTCACTCCGCAACAATCACCCCGCTCTTTTTTAATATATCCATAAACGCCATGAAATCGCTTTGAATATAATCGACTATTTCGATTATCGCCTCGGTTTTGATATAGCCGTTAAAAAAAATATCGGCGAGTATTTCTTTGTATGCCTCGTTGCACGACACAAAATCTAT
>JAITNT010000295.1 GCA_031290295.1 Clostridiales bacterium | reverse complement strand
TAGAACCGTTGTGTATTTCAATGTAGGCAACAAGGACAAAATAAAACCGACTAAAACCGATACGGACGAGGTTTTAGCGGAAAACGCAACAAAAAAGGAACAGCCCGATAGTTCGGGTTCTGTTCCTATTGGCGGAGGACACAGGATTCGAACCTGCGGAAGCTTTCACTTCAACGGTTTTCAAGACCGCCGCTTTAAGCCGCTCAGCCAATCCTCCGTATTAATTTTGGATAACGCCGCTAAGAAATGGCGCAGGGAACATGCTTATAATATCAAACGCCGGGGGAATTGTCAAGCACGGCGCAGATGAAAATCCCGAGAGTTGCAACGGCAAGAACACCGTGCTTCGCCTTGTCCGTTTTCGCTGCGGCTTCGTTCAAAGCTTCGCCATGAACGACCTTAGGCGGCGGACGGTTTCTTCCGATACGCAGTGCTCTATTTTGCAGCAGTCGGTTTCGGCGGTTTCGGCGGAAACGCCTATTTTCAGAAGAAAGCTGTTAAGCAGACGGTGACGGGAATAGATCTGCTCGGCAAGGGCGTCGCCGGCCTCCGTAAGATTGATTCTGCCGTAGTTTTCCTTGGTTACGAGAGATTTTTCTATCAGCTCGTTCATCGCCTTGTTTACCGCGGGGCGGGATACCTTGAGCTTGTCCGCAACCTCGGTCGAACGGACGCTTTGACCGCTTTGAGAAAGAACATAAATAGCTTCTATATAGTCTTCGTTTGACATCGACATAGCCGACATATTTCCGTCCTCCCGATTTTTTATCGCCCCTACAAAAAAAGTATAGCATAACATGCCGGATAAAACAAATTATTTTGAATAAATTTGTTAATTACGGTTAACAAATCGTTGACAAACCCGTTTTGATGTTGTATAGTGTTAGCAGTAGGTAACCAAATCGGTCGCTTGCGGTCGGTTCGGACGGGAGGCAGTTTAATTATGATACTTACATTTGCGCCTTACGGGCAAGAGTTGGAAATCAAGCGGATAAACGCGGACGAGAATACGAGCAGGCGTTTGAACAGCTTAGGACTCATGGTAGGCAGCAAGCTGACGCTGGTAAGCGCGGCGGGCGGCAGCTGCATCATAAGATGTATGGACTCTAAGCTAGCCCTCGACAGGACGCTTGCGATGAAAATAACGGTCGCTTGACTTTTAACGCATGAGGTAAAAAAATGGAATTAAGCTTGGATAAACTCGAGGTCGGAAAGAGCGCGGCCGTCAAAAAGCTCGCCGCCGACGGAAAAATCAGGCGCAGGCTATTCGATATGGGAATAACGCAGGGTACTTCGGTATACATGCGTAAGGTTGCGCCGCTCGGCGACCCGATAGAAGTCACGGTACGCGGTTATGAGTTGACGCTGCGTAAGGACGAGGCGGCGGGTATCATTATGGAGGTATTATAATGAGGTTTGTACTTGCCGGAAATCCTAACAGCGGAAAAACGACGTTATTTAACGCGCTTACCGGAAGCACCGCGCACGTGGGCAATTACCCGGGCGTAACGGTAGAGAAGCGCGAGGGGCGGCATAAATTCGGCGGCGAAAGAATAACGATCGTCGATCTGCCGGGCATATACTCGCTCTCGCCTTACTCGCCCGAGGAGGTTGTTTCGCGCAACGTAATTCTTGACGAAAAACCCGACGCGATAATTAACATAGTAGACGCGACTAATTTGGAACGCAATCTTTATCTTACCACGCAGCTGTCGGAAATAGACGCGCCGCTTATCGTGGCGTTGAACATGACCGATTTGTTGGAACGCGACGGCATTAAGCTCGACTACGAAGAGCTTTCCAAAGCGTTGCGCGCCAAGGTAGTCCCCGTAAGCGCGTTAAAAAAGCAAGGGCTGAAGGCGCTTATTGAGGAAGCGGTACTGGAAACGAAGCGTAACGAACGCAAACCGTTCTCCCCGCTCGAGGGTACATATCTTGACGGACTGCTCAAAAAGGCGGATACGATGTATAAAGAAAGCCGCGCCGATAACGCGTTGTTTCACGCGGTAAAGGCTATCGAGGGCGACAGCGTAGAGGTCGCCGCGCGCGGCGAAGCGGCCGCCGCTCTGGAGCCGGACAAAAAGCTCATAAAGAACGATTTTGACGGCGATTTTGAAGGCATGGTAGCCGATTTGCGTTACAAATACATAGACGGCTTCATCAAAAAGGTGACGGGCGGTCGGCGCAAGACGCACCAAATGACGCGCTCGGACAAGGTCGACCGCGTGCTTACGCACAGAATATGGGGTATACCGATATTCCTGCTTATCATGCTTACGGTGTTTCACCTGACCTTCGGCGAGGACTTGCTGTATTTGGGGGCGATGGGGCTTATACCCGAGGCCGCCGACGAAACCTTCCTGCACGCGATATTCGGCAACGGCGCGATAAACTCCCCGGGCGTTATATTATTTAATCTCGTGGACGGGGGCACCGGCTCGCTTACGGAGCTGCTCGCGGGCGTTATGCCCGAGGGGACGTGGTATACCGGGCTGGTCATAGACGGTCTGGGGGGCGGCGTATTCGCGGTGCTGTCGTTCATTCCGCAAATAATGGTCTTGTTTTTGTTCCTTTCGATTTTGGAGGACACCGGCTATATGGCGCGAGTCGCCTTTATTATGGACAGAGCGTTCAGACGGTTCGGGCTTTCGGGCAAAGCGCTTGTTCCGTTGATAACCTGCTTCGGCTGCGCCGTCCCCGGCGTTATGGCGACGCGCACGCTCGAGAACGAAAAAGAGCGGAAAATGACTATTTTACTTGCGCCGTTCTTTTCTTGCGGGGCGAAGCTGCCTATTTGGGCGATGTTCGGCGGACTGCTTTACGCGGGTCAATACGGCGATTTGGTTGTTTTCGGCATGTATATTATAGGCATAGCGGTGGCCGTCGCATCGGCGGTTATCCTGAAGCTTACCGCGTTAAAGGGCGAAACGCCGCCGTTTATTATGGAGCTTCCATCCTACCACTCGCCGCAGTTTACAAGCACGGCGTTGAAATTATGGCAGAGGCTGAAGCATTACGTTTTCCGCGCCGCCACGATTATCGCGGGCGCGGTGGTAGTAATCTGGTTTCTTTCGAGCTTCGGCTTCGATTTTTGGAACGGAATAGTCGATATCGGCGACAGTATGCTGGGTATTATCTCTAAGGTTTTGAGGTGGCTGTTCGTTCCGCTCGGCTTCGCCATGGGCGAGAACGGCTGGATGTTCGTCGTCGCCGCGCTTACGGGACTTATCGCAAAGGAAATGGTCGTAGCGACTATGGGCGTTCTCGCGGGCATTTCGGGCGACGCGCTCGAGCTTGAGGGCGGCGAGCTTCAGGAATCGGCTATCGGTCTGCTTGTAGCGTCTATGGTGGGCGGCGCGCCCGCGGCGTGGGCGTATATGGCGTTCAACCTGCTTTCCGTACCATGTATGGCGGCGGTAGGCGCGGCGGCGGGCGAGCTTAAGAACAAAAAAGCGTTTTGGTTTTCAATAGGCTACTGGATGGCGACCGCTTATATCGGCGCGGCGGTGATATATTGGGTAGGCACATATTGGTGGATTGGCTTGATAATCGGCGCGCTGCTTGCCGGAGTGATAACGTATTTTCAGCTCACAAAAAAGCGGCGGGCAAGAAAGCAAGCCGGCAAAAAGCCCATGCTTAGCACACGGTAAAAACGAGAGGTAAATAACATGGATTGGATAGGGTTAGGGATAGGCATAGGCGCGGCCGCGCTCGTGGCGTTCACGATAATATTTAACGT
>JAITNT010000247.1 GCA_031290295.1 Clostridiales bacterium | reverse complement strand
ATAGCCAAAGCGCGGCGCACCGCCGCGGCGAGGGTCTGCGACGCGTCGGATTCGAGCTTATAAAAAACCTGCGCGCCGCGTTGTGAGGCGCGGGGAAAAAAGTTTTGGTGAACGCTGATTACGATATCGGGAGCCGCCTCCCGTATAATGCGCTCGCGTTCGCGCATATCCCTGGTCTTGAAGTTATTAGTGGACAGTCCGTAAAGCCCGTTTGAGTTCGTGCGCGTCATTACGACGTCCACGCCCGCTTTTTTGAAGTACGCTTCTAATTTCTTAGCCACGAGCAAATTAATTTCGGACTCCTTTATTCCCGTGTTTACGCCGCTTACGCCGCCGTCGATACCGCCGTGTCCCGCGTCTATCACCACGCTGAAGCCGAGCCGCGGCGCGCCCGCGCCGTTTGCGTAACCCGTCGCGAGCGAGACGGTGACGGACAAACCCGTCAACACCGCCAAAACGCCCGCGGCAATCAAAATTATCCGCTTCTTCAAAACAAGCATCATAAAAAACCCCGCCTCCGCCGCTTTTGTCGAGAATTGCGCTATTTTGTCGAAAACGCCGTTTTTAGCGCAAAAACAGCGTGAAATTACGCAAGTAGTCCACTTATCCACAGAGTTATCCACAGCTGCTCACTGCGTTGTGTGGATTTTATCCGGGCAAAAACCCTTGCTTTTTACGCTCGGTATAACCGTTGCGCGCGTTCGGCGCGCAATTGTATCACAGGTGTCAAAAGCGCCGAAATTCACCAGGCCCGCCGCCTGCGTCAACGCGCCCCGGCGTGTATTCGCGCCCTAATATTCTATTAACCTCAAGCTCCGATTATGACGGATTACAAAACACTGCCGCCCCGACCGAATCAATGCCGGCGCGCAGTCGAAACAAACTCTAGCGCCGCTAAGCCGCCATTGTCATTGCGAGGAGCGTAAGCGACGTGGCAATCCAGTTTATTTTATCCTCTTTCCTTTTCGGGTTACAGCCATGCAGCAGGCGGTTTCTAGATTGCCGCGCTTCGCTCGCAATGACAACCACTGTTTGTCCGCCAGTACCCATTACAATTAAAACCCTATCCGTCATTCAGAGGCGCGTTAGCGCCGTAGGAATCCAGACCCTCTTCACCGCCCCATATACAATTCTCTTGTCCTCTTCCCCCGGTTACCGTAGTATTAAGTTCCCCCGATGCGGAATAATATAGTGGTATGATTAATATTTGGCAAGCGATAGTTTTGGGGATAGTGCAGGGGTTGACGGAATTTCTGCCCGTTTCCTCGAGCGGGCATCTCGTGCTTTTTCAAAGGCTCTTCGGGTTGACGGGCGACATGCTTTACTTTGATATCGCCGTGCACCTCGCCACGCTGTGCGCCGTAATAATCGTCTTTAGGCGCGACGTTTGGCGGCTGATACGACATCCCCTTTCCAAAACCGCGCTGCTGCTCGTGCTGTCGGCAATCCCCGCCGTTATTATCGCGCTGCTTTTCAAAGGCCTTATTCTGGACGCGTTCGGGGGCGGTTATCTCGCATACGGCTTTCTTGCGACCGCGGCGCTTTTGACGGTCACGGACGTTTGCGCGCGCGCAAAAGCTTCGCCCGCCCGGGACATAGGAATACCGTCCGCCCTCCTCATGGGCGCGGCGCAGGGTCTGGCGGTTCTGCCGGGCGTTTCGCGCTCGGGCGCGACCGTTTGCACGGGTATGTTGAGCGGCTGCGACCGCGAAACAAGCGCGCGGTTTTCCTTCCTTATGAGCATACCCATAATTATCGGCTCCGGGCTTATGAGCGTAATCGACCTCGTAAAATCGCCCGTAGGCCTAGCGCCCGCGCCGCTTGCCGCCGCGTTTTTGTGCGCCTTCGCAACGGGGATAGCCGCAATCCGTTTTATGCTGCGCATAATAAAAAAACGCCGCTTCTACGGCTTCGCAATATACCTGGTACTGCTTGCCGCCGCGACGTTTTTTATTCTGTGATTAATTAGACTAGTCTGTTTTAGATTAAGGCTAATGCCTGTCCGCGTTCAGCGGTATTTCCAAAAGCTCGCCCGCGCCGTACGGAACATAGGATGCGTCGAGCGAATAGCGTTCGATACCCACACGCCCTATCAAATACAGATAGTCGTCCGCTATCACGCTGCGGCGCAGAGAATCGTTGTACACATAGCTGTACCCGTAGCCGTCGTCGGTTACAAAGCTCTTAGAATTGTATTCCACCGGGGTCTGCGTTATTTCGCCGTCGGAATCGATTATATAGTAATAAAGCGCGTCCTTACTCCCGTAGGTATAAGTCCCGTTATCGTAATTCGAGTAGGATTGCGAAACGGGCAAGCCGAATATTTCGATATTGCGTCCCGCGGGCATAAAGTACAGAATAGCCTTGTAGTTATAGGTGGCCTCGGAGTACGAATAATCGTACGACGCGTTTTCCTCGCCCTTTATCTCGAAATAAGCCTTCTCCGACACCGCGCCCGCCGTCCCGATATCGAACAGCGAAACCTTCATTCTGCTAAGCGCGAAGCCTCCCGCGCTCCTGCCTACCGCGAACACGAAATCCGTATTGACCTTCAAAAACTGCATATAGTCGCTTACGCCGGGAATTTCGAGCGCGGCGGCCTGCTTAGGCGCGCGGGGGTCGGTTAAATCTATAAGGTACAGCGGATCCGTGTTCATGTAGGTGACGACGACCGCGCGTACGCCCTCGAATCTCACCGAATAAATCGTTTCTCCGGGCTTGCCCAGTCCGTCCAGCCTGCCTACCCGTTTCATGTCGGAGTCGAACACCGTAACGAAGCTCTCGCCCGCGTAGGTAGTCGCTATGCGGAAAAAAGCCTTGCCCTTATCGTTGCCGTCCGCATATACGTACTCGTCCATGCCGAACTGATTAAGCACCGTTCCCGACGCCGTGTTCATGCCCTTGTAGTCGAGCTTAATACCGTTTATCTCGAAGCGCAGAATGCCCAGCACGTCGTAGCCCAGACTAAAAAGCCTTTGATTGCGATAGGTGCTGAAGGTAATATAAAAAGCTTTTTTTGAAGCGTAGACCGTCTGCACGCTGCCGAAATAAGCGTTGACCTCCGCGCCGCCGTTAAGGATATCTACGCCCGCTATGACGCTGTAATTGAATTCGTCGCCGTTATCGGGGGATGCGTAAATATTCGAGGCGGGAAGCTCCTTCGTTTCGCCGCTTGCGGAGTCGTAATAGGACGGCAAAAAAACGTCCTGCGTGCCGTCCGCATTGTAATACATGTAGCTGTACGCGTTAAGCAGCCAATACAGCTTGCCGTCTATCAAACGGCTTGCCGAGGAATAGGTGTTTTCGAATTTCAACTCGCGTATAAGCGCGCCGTCCGCGTCCGCGTCGTTTACGGGTCTGCCGTCCGTATCGACGGGTATGCTCAACAGCTTGCCGAGGTCGTAAACCTTGACCGCCTCGGTATTAGCGCGCCAAAAGCCGCAGCTCATGCCCTCGTAATACGCGTCGTCGGCATAACCGCCGCCGTATACCGCGCCGTTTTCCCCTCCGAGAATTACGAGCAGGTTGCTGTCCTCCAAAAGGTACATTTCCGAGGGAAAGAAATTAGCGTATTCCAGATTAAGCGCGGTAGAAAAATCCGCGAGCCTCGCAATATATAGGTTATAATAGCTCAGTGTGTAAATATACGTCCCGTCCGTATGAACGACGTCCGATTCCATAACGCCCTCGACCTGGCTGTTAGTAACGCTGTGTCCGCCGCCCGAGGAGTCGGCTTGCGACGAATCGGATTCCGCGCTCGGCGCGGGAGCGGAGTCAAAATACTCGCCGCCGCCAAGAAGTCCGCCGCTTTTATAGCTGTAGCGGGCGTCGGCTTTTCTGCGGGCTTCGACGATGTACTTCTTTACCGCGGCGATGCTGCTGAAGCTGCGCAATTGAGTATTGCCGTACCCGTCGCTCAGGTCGGTAACCGCCGCCGTAACTACGCCGCCGATAATAAGTATAACGGCGGTCGCCAAG
>JAITNT010000225.1 GCA_031290295.1 Clostridiales bacterium | reverse complement strand
ATTAGGCGCAGGCAGCCGTTATCCCGTAGAAAAGACCGACATGGCGCTTATCGTGGATAAGCAAAACAGGGTGGACACGCGCATACTTGATCGCTTCGGGGTCGCCGTCAAGGATACGTATACCTTCGGCGAGCTTATCGGCAGAGAGCTTAGGGTTATCGCAAATAACGATTATTACACCGAGGGCGCGGGCGGTCTTTTTGAGGCGGATGCGGGTCTCGGGAATTTGTACGAGAACGAAAGCGCGCTTACGCTAAGAATCGTAGGGGTAATGCGCGTCAAGGAAAGCTCGTCGAGCGAGTTTTTGAACGCGGGCTTCGGCTACACCGCCGCGCTTACGGAGTATATGCTGGGACTCGAGCAGGGCTCGGATATAGCCGCCGCACAAACGGCGAGCAAGACGGTTAACGTAATTACGGGCAACGCTTTTACCGCGACAAATACGTATTCCGCCGCCGCAAAGGCGATAGGCGCGGACGTTATGCCGACGGGCGTTTCGATTTATCCCAAAACCTTTGACGATAAGGAGGCGATCAAGGTCTATCTTGACGCCTATAACAAGAGCAGGGACGAGACGGAGCAAATTATTTATTCCGATATCGCGGAAACAATTTCGGGGGCCATATCTACCATGCTTAATACGGTTACCGTCGTTCTCGCGGCGTTCGCCGCAATATCGTTGGTCGTAAGCTCTATAATGATCGGCATAATCACCTATGTTTCCGTCGTCGAGCGCACTAAGGAAATCGGTATACTGCGAAGCCTCGGCGCGCGCAAGAAGGATATTTCACGCGTATTTAACGCCGAAACCCTGCTGATAGGCTTTGTAGCGGGCACGTTCGGCATACTTGTTACGTTGCTTTTGTCGATACCGATTAACCTCATAGTCGCAGGACTCGTGGGCGTGTCCGGAATAGCCGCCCTGCCCGTATGGTACGCGATAGGGCTTATCCTCATAAGTATGCTGTTATCCCTCATAGCCGGACTCGTTCCGTCGAGAATAGCCTCCAAAAAAGACCCCGTGGTCGCTTTGAGGACGGAATAAGTTAAGCCGACCAAGCGTGAATCGGCGCTGCGACAAGCCGCCCCTTACGGGCGGCTGTCTTGCTTAATCCGATTCAGTCGGACTTTTGCCGCCCGGACGCGAATGCGCGCTCGCTCCGCCGCTTCCTGCGGGCGGCTTCGTCTCGCTTAATCGCATTCGGGCGGACTTCAACGGCAATAGAGTATGTTCATGCCGCGCGCAAGCGGCATATATCGTCCCTTTCAGCGTCCGTCTGTGTTCTTTTTTCTTGGCGTAGTTCTACTACGCCTGCGAAAAAACGCCTTGACGGACACTAAAATTGACTGAAATCTGCACGCCTTCGGCGGTATGAACATACTCGTCTTATCCGGGTTATTACGGTATACTCGTATAGTACGGTTAAAAGCCGCTATTGTCATTGCGAGCGCAGCGTGGCAATCCAGTTCAAACCAACCCTCTCTGTCAATGCTAGCGCGCAGTCGAAACATCTCTTCGCCGCTTTCACCGCCCCATATACAATTCACTTGTCCTCTTCCCCCCCCCCCCTATTGCCGGAGCGAATAATAAAATTGCCGTTGATATTTTCTTGAATAAATTGTAATTACATGATATAATGTATTTATATCTTAAGATTAACAACAAGGGAGATTAAATTTATGCGTTTACTTACCAGATCGGATTTCGACGGACTTGCCTGCGGCGCTCTTTTGAAAGAATTGGGGATTATCGACAACTGGAAGTTTGTCCACCCTAAGGATATGCAGGACGGGCTTGTAGAGGTAACTAAGGACGACGTTTTGGCGAACGTTCCGTATATCGAGGGTTGCAAGCTGTGGTTTGACCATCATTCGAGCGAGAACGAGAGACTGGGAGCTAATGTAAAATACGAGGGCATGAGCCGCCTTGCCGACTCCGCCGCCCGCGTTATTTACGATTATTACGGCGGCAAAGCGAAGCTCCCGCACTTTGACGAAATGGTAACGGCCGTCGATAAGGTTGATGCGGCAAAACTCGCTAAGGAAGAAATTCTCAACCCGACGGGCTGGGTATTGTTAGGCTTCGTTATGGATCCGCGCACGGGGTTGGGACGCTTCCGCGATTTCAAAATCAGTAATTATCAGCTTATGGAAATGCTCATTGACGCCTGTGCGACTATGAATATCGACGAGATTATGGCGTTGCCCGACGTTAAGGAACGCGTTAAGCTGTATTTCGAGCAGGATAAGCTTTTCAAAGAAATGGTCAAGGCGCACACCCGTACGGACGGCAACGTTATCGTCAGCGACCTGAGGAACGTGGAAACAATTTATACGGGCAACCGCTTCCTTGTTTACAGTATGTACCCGGAGCAAAACATTTCATTGTGGATAGTAGACGGGCGCGGCAAGCAGAATTGCCCTATCGCGGTTGGTCACAGCGTTATCAACCGCACGTCTAAGACCGACGTCGGCAAGCTTCTTTTGAAGTACGGCGGCGGCGGACACCGCCAGGTAGGCACCTGTCAGGTGGTATACGGCGAGGCCGATAAGGCGATCGCCGAGCTTATCGCCGTTATGAAAAAGGACGGCTAAAGGACTAAGCCGACCAAACGATACCATACCGACCAAGCGTGAATAAGCCGCCCGGACGCGAATGCGCGCAAGAGAGCCGACCAAGCGTGAATAAGCGCTGCGACAAGCCGCCCTTTACGGGCGGCTGTCTTGCTTAGTCGCATTCAGTCGGACTTTTGCCGCCCCGACGCGAATGCGCGCTCGCTGCGCCGCCTTAGCGGCGGCTTCGTCTCGCTTTTTCGCATTCGGGCGGACTTCAACGGCATAGTCTTATCCGGGTTATTACGGTATACTCGTATTGTACGGCTAAAAGCCGCTCGCGCGCTTCACTTGCGCTCGCTAGCGGTACGGTTCACCTTGTCCACTCGTACACAATACAAACCAAACAAGCCCATGTCATTGCTATCGCGTAGTCGAAACAACACTTCGCCGCTTGCTAATAAACAAATAAGCCCTCTCTGTCATTCAGAGGCGCGCTAGCGCGCCGTAGGAATCCAGACCCTCTTCGCCGCTTTCATCGCCCCGATGCAATTCACTTGCCCTCTTCCCCCCCCCGCCCTTGCTCCCCTTCCTTTCCCGCCGTGCCGCCCCCGCCTAGCGACCGCCGGAAATACCCCGGAGAGAGGGCGCGCCGATAGAACCGCCCCCGTAAATGCTTTGTGATTCAGTTGTCAATGTACACACGGAGTAACGCCCCTAAACATAACAAAACGCTCGTTCGTTAACCACCGTACCCGCATTATATCATACCCGAACATGCGTTTGCAAGCGTTTTTGACAGAAATCGTAAAATATTTTTTGCCAAATTTTGCCATTTTTTTATCGCACAAAACCGTGCCGCAGCCGACATATACGGGCGATCGGGGGCGGCCGCCCCAACTTTGGACAACCGCGTTTGTTTACCCGTTCCCCATACCGCTAAAACCCTATCCATGCCCGTGCTACCCGTACCCCATACAACAAAACAAAATCCATGTCAAATCTATCGCTTGTCGAAGAATCTCTTTACCGCTTACCAATTATTTAACTAGCCCTCTAACCGGTCCTCTCCGTCCTTAGCTATACGCGCACTTGCGGCGCGGCAACCCGACCGGGCTTATTTTATTTCCGTTTTTTTCGCAATGAGTTTGTTTTGTGAGGTTGTATTTATACGATATGTATGCTATACTAAAATAACATTAGAGTTGTAGCGGAACGCCTCGCATTTGGTTTCGCGGCGGCGCTAACGCCGGATTTCCGGCATAACCTTTCCGGTTAGGCAGAAATCCGGTATAAGAACGTATGAACACGGAGACAAGAATTATGGCAAACAACGGAAACGAGAGCGGAAAAAAAACCAAAGCGGACGGAGCTAAACCCGCCGCCGCAAAGAAACCTGCCGCTGCAAAAAAGCCCGCCGCGGCTAAAGCGGTGGGCGCAAAAACGGTTGCCGCCGCCGCAAAGAAGCCCGAGCCTGCGGAAAAGACTACCGAGCAGTTGAGAGCGGAAATTTATCGGCTGATAATGACCGCGCTCGGCGACGGGAAGAAATCGGCGGCCGAGCTGGGCGAATACATACGCGTTCACAACAAGAACGGCTATGAGGTTACGTCCGGCGCGTTGACGTCCATGCTTTTTAAGCTCGATAAGGGACGCTATGTTCTCGGAATCGGCGACGACGACGGGATTATTTATTTTCATTTGACGCAGAAGGGCAGGGATGAGCCGCTTGTTATCAAGGAGAACCCCATGCCCGAAACTAAGCCCAAGCCTCAACGCGCGCCGTCGGCTAATCCGCCCAAGCCCCGCGCCCCGCGTCCGCCGAGACCTAAGCCCGAGTCTGCGGACGAGGTCGCCGTGAGCGGCGAAGCGGTGTCCGCCGCGCCGCCGCGCCCGATTGCTCAGGAGCCCGCACCCGAAAAAGCCGCCGCTGTTGTCGACGAGCCGACGCGGACGCCCGCGAATAAAACGTTAGACGAGCGCATCGCATCGCTTCTGAGCGGTTCGCCGTCAATAGTAGTGGAGCAATCGTCGTCTGCGGATGTGAGAACCGGCAAACCGGAAGCGCGGGTCGATAACGGTTCGGGCGGCGGCGAAAAAAGGCTGAAAGCGCTTATGCTTGCCGGCGTCGCGCTTATTGCCGCCGCGGTTGTGTTCGCCGCGCTTAACGTATTTTTCGGCGCGTCGGTTATAACGGAAATAGGAACGAATCCGACCCTGCAATTTTGGCTTTACGGCGTGTTCGGTATTGTAGCCTTGCTCGGCGCCGCTAGCATATTTTTCGGCAGAAACAGCTTTTACAGCGGAATCAAAGGTCTTGCCCTTATCGTTTTGGCGGTCGGTTTGGTTTTGTCCGCCGGTCTCGTTTTGCTTTTTGTATACGCCGTGCAGGGCGGCACGCCCGCGGAATTACTGAAGGCTATCGGCAGCGGGTCGGTTGACCTCGCAACGGCGTTGAGCCTTTTCCCCGCGGTATTCGGAATTTTCTACGCGGCGTTAAGCCCGATTTTCAGGATTAAGCGGTAACCCGGTACGCTTATGCCCCATACCCTGGACGATTGCGTTTTAATACCGACGCAAGTCGGTTCGCGCGGGGCAAAACCGCGTTTTGTTCCGCGCCCCTTAATGGGTTTTAGCCCGCAAGGGCGTGAAGAACCCCCGTAAAGGGGTGAATTATACGCGTTGTAACGCGAATGTATTTTAATGCATTCGCCCCGAAAAAAAGATACGGCAATCATAACGGCGGACAATCCCTCATAAAATATAGCAGTATATTTCCGGAGGGCGCTATGACTCGTGAACAGTACATTACCGACGCGGTGGAGCTTAACATGTTTTATTCGCGGATACTTAAGGAGCATTGCGCGCTTGACGCCGCGGGGCTTCCTCCGCCCGTTATGCGGTTTGTGCAATCCTTCGAGAGGTACAAGGTGCATTTTGAAATGCTCCTAGGCGAGTGCCTGGAAATTATTTCGCACCTGCCCGCCGCCGCGCGGGAAGCCGGCGAAATGGTTACCGATAATACGGCTAAGTGCGAAAACAAAATGCGCGAGCTGTACGGCGTTTCCGAAAATCCACGCATAACCGCCCTGCAAGCCGAGAGCATATCCAAGCCGTCCGCCGTTCCCGTGGGCAGGCTTCCTATTATCTACGAGCACGCGGTTAAGCTCAACGGCAAGGGCGCGGAGCTTGCAAAGGGGCTTACCGAGCTTACCCAAACGGTTTCGGAGAGCCTCCGCACGGGTCAAGCCGCCGCCGCATTTTATCCCGCCGAGTGTACGCATCAGATTTTGGAAGCCGAACAATACCTCGCGGGCTTGCGGCTTCTCGAAAAGGGCGGCGCCGTCTACGGCTATAACGTATCGGCGGTGAGGTTTTGGACAGAGCGCCACAAGGAGCACGCGCTCGTGATGCGCGGAGACCTTGACCCGTCCGAAACCGCGGATATTTCCTTGGCAAACGGCTTTGCCCGCGAGTTTAACGCCGCGCTCGCCGTTTTGGACGGCGAAAACGGTTTGGACGCGCTTGTCGGCACGGCGGAACGCTTTGCCGATTACCTGAATACGCTCGTCGACAGGCAGTTGTCTGTAAAGGTTCTCACAAGAATGCCCGTACTGCAAGCCGACCATATTTTGCGCGAGACTAATTACCTGCTGAGAATTGCCGGAATAAAAGGGTAGGCGGGCGGCATGAACGAAAAAATCAAAAAATCCGGTTTTCCGGTCGCCTTTGCGGGCATAGCGGCGGCAATACTGTTTGCGGCGGCCGTGCTTTTTGTCGATTCGGAGTCCGACTGGTATCGGGGGCTTATGCTGCCGGGCTTTATGCCCGGCGGGCTTGCGCTTCTTATTATTTGGGGCGTAATGCTTGCCGCGGCAGGCTGCGCATTTTGCCTGATTCTTCTCAAAGGGTGCGGCGACAGATATTTATACCTTATGGCAGGCGGTCTTGCGCTCGGGTTGATTTTGTGGCCGCCGCTTTTTTACGCCGTACACAGCGTCACGTGGTCGGCGGTAATAATTATCGCGGTTCTCGTGCTTACCTCGTACATAGCGGTAGACCTCAAGAAAAAATCCTGCAAAACCGCTTTTTTACTGTTCGCGGCGTTTGACGCTTGGATAGCTTTTTTAACGGTAACGAATTTGGTTGTAATGCTTATGAATTGACCGCGCGGGTTGCTCTGCCCGATAAATATTGCGAAACGGCAGGCTTGGACGCTCCGATAAAATTTCTTAACGGATATTTTCAAAACAACGGAAAAATTTTGGTTGACATGTACAAGGTAGTGTGATTTAATAAAACAATCGGATACCGTGTGCGGTGAAATACTATGTATGGGAATACTCGTTCAGATAATATGAAATTGAAGGAATTAGGCAATGCAAATGTGTATTCATGGTTCGCCGTTATATTACCGTTTGCGGTCGGAAGCTGCATGTTGATTTTTGGATATGCAATGTTAAGCACTACAATTTTATTATTTTCTCTTTTGGCGGTCGGAGCGGCTTGCGCGATATTCAGAGTGCGATTTCTGTTAAAGAATCCGCGGTTCGCGTCGAAAAAAAGGGTAATAGCAGAGTATATTTATTTGTTAGCCTGCATTGTAGCGGCGTGTGTTTTTACAAACGTAGAATACGCGGATACCCCGACAGGATTTATATTGGAACAGCGGTTAATGACAATTTTCTGCATATTAATCGTAGCGGCGCATTTAGGCGCGCTGATTTTGCAAGCGTTGACGAATCAAAAAATGGGAAAAAGTTACCTTAAACAAAAAAAAGAGCAAACCCTATAAAATCAGAGGATTATGCCGGTAATGGTAAAAGTATTCTTCGACTGCACGCTGGAATTGACAATTAACCCCAATCGATGTTCTCAAAATATTAGGAAAAAAATTTTGGTTGACATGCACAATGAAGTGTGATATAATATAATAAATTAGATACTGTGTGTGGCGAAATACCATATATGGTATTTGTCTACAATCATGATTGTAGACGCAAAAAATTACATTACGGAGGAAAATCAAATGACAAACGCAATGACGATGAGCAGAAGCAACCTTGTGTTGCCAACGACCGGAGTGGAGCTTGACAGAGAGGAGATGTCTTATATTGAGGGCGGTGGATCTTATTCTTTCAGCGTAAGAATTAGTGCCGAAACAGTAGGCAGTCTAATTGGAGCAGGATTAGCTGTGTTTATTGCCTCATGTGTATTAGCTGCAGTTGGAAAAGCCGCAAAGGTTGCATGGACAGCCGGAGTTTGGGGGTTTGCAATAATAGCCGCTGCCGGTATAGTCGGCGGGATCATTGGCGCGATTCTAGGAAATATATTGCAAGATGCTTATAGGGCAAATAAAGGCATTGATTTTAATATACAATTAGCCAACTCATGGCTTATTGGCGGGAATAATACCTTATTCGCTTTGAATTTTTGATTTTAGGAAGTCGGGGTGAAAATTATGAAAAAAGGCTTAATATTCGCGGCAATATCGGTAGTAGTATTTTTTCTTGTAAATTTGGCAATCGGTTCAATCTTTCAAGAGCTTGAAGATATCGTCGTTGCAATAATCAGTGCGGTTATCAGCGGAGCGGTTTTGTTTTTCATTATTTTTCTTTGGAGCAAAAAACATGACAATTCAAAATGATTTTGCATGGTTGGCTGCGACGCGGTGCGATGAATAGGTAATTATGCAAAAGCTGCGGTAAATGATGTAAAGGTTATTGCCGCAGCTTTTTTGCTAAGGAAGAGTCATGAAAAAATATAGGTACGTTGTATTTTTGATGCTTATGCTCATTCTGCATATTGCGGTCGGAATAATTAAACTGCTTAATCTAAGGGAAAATTTCGCAATAATTACGGGTATATTTATTGTTACCGACGTGTTCCTTTATTTGTATTATGCAAATTTTTTCAGAAGATTTAGGGGGAAAGGTGTCAGCATATTGGTATTGTTGCCATTATTGATTAGCTCGGCGAATATAGTTCTCTTTCAACTCACAGACAGCCGGGCTATAGTAATATTGGTACTGTTTTTTACAGCTTTACTTTTTGGTTTTGAAACGTATTTGTTCGTAAGCTTCATTTCAAAAAAACTCAATTTATCGAAAGCTGAGCAACAACGCCGGGTTCAAGAAGAAATTTTGTCAACAAACATTTTTTCCGTTGTAACTGTCGGAATCATAATGCTGTTGAATATCATATACGGTAAAAACGTTGCAAGCTACATTATTACGGCTGCGCTCTATGCGCTTTTAGCGTGGCTGTGCATATCTAGATTTATCGAATGCAGCCCCGATTATAGGTGGAAACCGTTGCTGGCGCTTGAAGTCGTTTCTTTTGCGATTTGCACGGTCATTACGGTTATATTCGGCAGCAACGTGTTCTTAGAGTTAGCGGAAAATCAAAAAACCACTATAAACGTTTTTCCTATGTTCATAGCCGTTTTGTTTGTTATACCTAATCTATATAACTCAAAAAGAATTTATAAATTTATTACAAAAAAACAGGGCAATGATATTGTTAATGATGTTGATGTTTCATAGGGAATAAGGGATAGCCATGCCGCAAATAGAATTCAGAGAAAATAAAGTACTCAAGCTCACGAATGTTTTGTCGAGAAAGATTCCCACGGCGGAGCTTTTTTCGCAAAACAAGCAAATTACCATGCTTCAAAATTGGGTCAAGGCAAAGGGTTACGAAACAATGGGACCGCTTATACTGTATTCGGGCGGGATAACGGGCGCGGACGGCGATAATAACCCCATAATTGACAGCCGGATAATGGTTCAACTGAAAACGGCGACGAGATAACATACGCCGATAAATAGTTCCCGAAACGGATTTCTTAATATAATACCGAAGCTAAATTCCGCGCGGAATAATTTTGACCTTTTTCATTTTCTGTTCCCCTTAAAATTTTTATTTTCTTCAAATGTTGCGCTTTAGCAAAACCATATAAATTGATTAAGACGGATCGGGGTAAGAGGTTATTGTTCCCGGTTTGGAAAGGCGGACGGTTCGGTCGTTAATTTTTTCGTATCTTACCCCGACATGTCCGGTATGATGCACGCAATAAACCTCGCCGCCCGGTAAATAATATATTTCCATAACGGTTAAGCACAAATAACCTTTCGAGAGCTCCAGCGTTTCTTTTGGAACGGTCAAGGTTTCGTTGTGATTAAACTTTACGTCGGAAAAACCCTTTATTTCCACATCGTAATCGCCGGAAGCATATTCCTCGGGACTAATTTCTTTTACGAAATAAAAGCCCGGGATTGCTCGGTAGTCCTCGATAACGGGTTCTAGGTTTTTAATTGTTTTCAAATATTTGCCGTTAAAAAAATAGACCGCAAAACCAATACGCTCATAGGCTTCACCACCGTATTTGCCAATATCGGAACCGCCGTAATAAAAATCTAACGTCACATCGTCTATATCGAATTCGGTTTTTTCGCTTTTGACGGCAACCATGATGGCGGCGCGGTTATTGCCGGAGCCAAAACCTACCTTTAAGCCGTTGCCGTTTCCGCAACCCGTCAACAAAAAAACGGGCAACAGAAATAGAAGCGTAAGTATCTTCGCGATACCTGATATAGACTTAATTGATTTGACTTTTTTCATTTTCATTCTCCTTGAATTTTTTATGTTATACAAAGGTTATTTCCTTTGTACAAGCTTAATTAAACGGGATCTGAAAAAACGGTTGTTTCCGGTTTGGAAAGACGGACGGTTCGGTCGGTAATTTTTTCGTATCTCACCGCGCCGAATCCTTTATGCGTCACGCAATAACCGTCGTCTTTTTGCGAATAATATGTTTCCATAATAGTTAAACCGAAATAACCCTTTGAGAGTTCCAGCGCTTCTTTGGGAACGGTCAAGGTTTCATAATGATTAAATTTCTTATCTGAAAACATCTTGTTTTCTACATCGTAATCGCCGGAAGCATATTCCTCGGGACTAATTTCTTTTACAAAAAAGTAACCGTAGATTATGCGGTAGTCGTCAATTACGGTTGTTAAGTATTCAATTGTACTAAGGTATTTTGAATTACAAAAATAAACGGCAAAACAAACGAGCTCGTAATTTCCGTCGCCTATACCCCATGCCGATTCGGGACTGCCGTAATAAAAATCTAACGTCACATCGTCTATATCGAATTCGGTTTTTTCGCTTTTGACGGCGCACGCTATGGGATTCGGGGAAAACCCGTACTCGAAACCTACCTTTAAGCCGTTGCCGTTTCCGCAACCCGTCAACAAAAAAACGGGCAACAGAAATAGAAGCGTAAGTATCCTCACGACGCCCGACGGCGGCTTAATTGATTTTGTCCGTGCGGTTGCTTTGCCTGAACCGGTAAGGGTTTCTTGTGCGATATACATAAAAACTCCTCATAACGGATTTTCACGCGCAGAGAGAGTAATGAACCGATACAAAAAGCTACTTTTTATTGCGGATATCGTCTATCCGTTTGTTATAGTCTTCCTCGGTAATCAGGTTGCCCCACGGGTCGCGGACGTAGCGCTGCGCCTTAGGCTTCGGATCGGTGTTGCGCGACGGCAGCGGCTGGGTTGTTTGCTCATAGGCGGGCGCGGCGTCCGAGGTGTTGTTAGACGAAACCGCCGCTCTTTCTTTTTTGGCGGAGGGCGCCTTGCCCGAGCCGGAGCGTTCCTTGCCGCGGGACTTGCGGCACAGCGCGGCGATAAGAATCGCGATAACGTATAAGCCGCCGCTTATGCCGAGGAGGATATAATCGCCGCTTTCGGGGATTTTCTCTACTAAGCTTTCGGGATAAAACTGAATGAACAGCAACGGATTGTTCTTGACCGCAAGCGTATAAACAAAATACAGACCGCCGTAAAGAACCGCGCCGAGTATAACCGCCCAAAGAAGCTTCAGGCGTCTTATAGGAATTACGCGCATGACGACGGCGGTTATAAGCCCCAAGCCGCCCGCGACCGTCAAAAAGAACCACGTTTTGCCGAGCGTTTCATGCAACGCCGAAGCCCAGCCCGCATCGGACAGCCAATTAAACAGAAACTGAATCGGCGCGACGTATATTACAGATATAGCCGCCGCCATAAAGACCAAGGCAAAAAGCTCGCCTAAAAATCTACCGAATTTTTTCATAAATCCTCACTCCTTACAAAAGGTTGCTTGTTCGGCGCGGTCAAAAATCTAAACCGCATCCGATTATTTTACTTATTATATCATACGCCAAAGAAAAATACAATTACAGCCTTATTAAAAAAACATTAAAAAATCTTAATTATAAGGCTATTGACACGGCGTATAATTTCATGTATAGTAACAGCAGCGGATATTATGAATATATATCGGACGAATGAGCCTTGAGGGTTTTAACGGGGAGAAAGCATGAAACGAAAAATTAAGCCGCGCAATTTATTCTCGGCGGTAATAGCGGTCGTCCTGTCGATAATACTTATCGGCGTTTCGATGCCGCAAAGCATGCAGGCGTTTGCCGACGGCATTCGCGGCGCGTCCGAACGGACGGAAAATGACGAAGCCGATTCGTCCGAAAAAGCGTTCTTAGACGGCGACGTTTATGCGCCCGACAACCTGCACGAGGAAGCATACGACAAAGCGGAAATCGTCGCCGAGGATATTACAAGGCGGACGGCTACCTCAAAAACCTTCGTTCAGGCGGACGGCACGTTCGTGTTTCAGGATTACGGAACCGCCGTTCACTATTTGTCGGGCGGAGAATTCGTCGAAATAGATAATACTATTGACGAAGCTTTCAAAAACAAAGCCAACGCGTTCAGCGTAGAGTTTGACGACGGAAGCAAGGAAGCAATCGTTAAGCTGACGGACGAAAAAGGCTCGGTTTCGTTGACCCCGTTATGAAAATACGAGGAAAGACCCTTTTATTTACGACGGCGCAAGAGAGCTGTCGGAGGCTAAGCAGGATACCTCGGGCGCGGAAGCTAAGGCAAAAAACGATAACGCTTTTGAAGAGAAAAAGGAGCAAAGCAAGCCGGAATACGGCAATATCGCCAGGGATACGTTAAATAGCCTGGACATCAAAAATCAGGAGTTAAGGGAAGCCCTAGACGGGGCGCTGACCAAAATAAATTCCTCGGTATACTATCCGGATATACAGGATAATACGGATGTCGAGTACCTGCTCGAGGGAAGCAGGCTAAAGGAAAATATCGTCGTCAACGCGCCTCTGGAAAGCTACGAGTTTGCTTTTCGGCTGGAATTAGAGAGCTTCGGCGCTTCGTATTCAAACGGCGATATCGTTATCAAGGACGCAGACGGCAATACCGTTTACATAATGCCCAAGGGGTACATGTACGACGCAGACGGCAACGCCTCGCGCGCGGTAGAGTATGCGCTTGCGGCGGACGGAAACGGGTATTATCTGACGGTAACCGCCGACGCGGACTTCTTTGAAACGGCGGCGTACCCCGTTGTGATAGACCCGACTATCGAAGCGACTATCGAAGCGAATTGGGAGCTTTGCGGTAACGACGACGCAGGCACGGTATTCATGAGCAGCTTTGTATATGACGCGCCCGCTCAAACCGTTACCGACTATAGTTGGGTGTTTGCTTCTGCAGATGAGTGGCGCGCCTGCGTTAATTATAATAATAATCCCGAGCTGATAAAAATTCTCAAAAAAGCTACGGTTATCGATTCGGAATTACAGCTGTCATAT
>JAITNT010000214.1 GCA_031290295.1 Clostridiales bacterium | reverse complement strand
ATAATGATACATCAGCCGTCCGGCGGCGCGCAGGGGCAGGCGAGCGACATAGCCATTCAGGCGAACCATATTTTGAAAACGCGTCAGCGGCTTAACAAAATTCTGGCGGCGCAGACGGGACAGCCGCTCGACAAAATCGAGCGCGACGTTGACCGCGACTATTTTATGTCGGCGGACGAGGCGCAGAAGTACGGTTTGATCGACAAGATTTTTGTAAAAAGAGCGTAGTAAATTTTAGCGGAGGTAACGCGGTTGGAAAAGGAATTATATTGCTCGTTTTGCGGCAAAGCGCAGAGCGAGGTGCAAAAGCTGATTATAGGGCCTAACGGGGTTTTTATTTGCGAGGCGTGCGTAGACGAGTGCAATAAAATTATGGCTAAGGAAGGGAAGGTTGCAAAGCCTATAAAGGAATTGCCCACGCCCGAGGACATCAAAAAAAGCTTGGACAGCTATATAGTGGGACAGGATAACGCCAAGCGCGTGCTTTCCGTCGCCGTTTATAATCACTACAAACGGATAAATTATAACTACCGCAACGTCGGCAAGAAGCGTCCGTCCGCCGACGACGTAGAGCTTGAAAAAAGCAACATTCTTATGTTAGGACCTACGGGAAGCGGCAAAACGCTGATGGCAAAAACGCTTGCGCGCGTACTTGACGTACCGTTCGCTATGGCGGACGCCACAACCCTCACGGAGGCGGGTTATGTCGGCGAGGACGTGGAGAATATTCTGCTCAAGCTTATTCAGTCGGCGGATTTCGATATCCAGCGCGCCGAGCGCGGTATAATCTATATTGACGAAACCGACAAAATAGCGCGTAAAAGCGAGAATATGTCCATAACGCGCGACGTGAGCGGCGAGGGCGTGCAGCAGGCGCTTCTCAAAATTATGGAAAGCACGGTAGCGAGCGTACCCCCGCAGGGCGGCCGCAAGCATCCGCATCAGGAATGCCTGCAAATTGACACCACGAATGTTTTGTTTATTTTCGGCGGTGCCTTCGTCGGTCTGGAAAAAATAATAGAAAAGCGTTCGAGCGTATCCAGTCTCGGGTTTTCGGGGACGATCAGCGCGGGCAAGGAAGCGAGGTTTTCGGAATTGCTTCAAGACCTGCAGCCGCAGGATCTCATAAAGTTCGGCATAATTCCCGAGTTCGTGGGAAGAATCCCCGTGGTGGTAAGCCTTGACGCGCTCGATGAATCCGCGCTTATCAAAATACTTACCGAGCCTAAGAACGCGCTTGTTAAGCAGTTTAAGAAGCTGTTGCATATTGACGGCGTCGAGCTTGATTTCGATACGGCGGCGATTTGCGGTATCGCAAAAAAAGCTATCAAGTTAAATACCGGCGCGCGCGGGCTTAGGGCGATAGTAGAAGGTCTGATGCTCGACATCATGTACAGAATTCCCTCGGACGGCAATATTTCTTCGGTGAAAATCACGTCGGAAACGGTAGAGGGCGGGATACCGGAAATAACCTATAAAAAAGGATTAACGGCGTAGTATAGCTGAATAAGCCGACCAAACGTGAATCGGCGCTATGCTGCGGCGTTACCGCCTTGCTTGCTTCTCCCGATTCAGTCGGACTTCCAACGGGGTCGCTCCGCAAAAATGCGATTTTGCTGCGCTCCGGTTTAGTTGTATTGTGTACGAATGAAAATTACTTTACTTGCTACCGTACGAATACCATTAAAGCCTTATCAATGTCAATGCTAGCGCGCAGTCGAAACATCTCTTCGCCGCAGGATTAATGCGGTTGTCTTTTTACGTACCTTAAAGAAAATACTTGAATATTATTGCCGGCTATGATACACTTTATATATATTGAATTGAATTTATGCAAAAGCATAAGGCGGTGGATATGAACGATTTTATTTTCGGAATGGAAAAACACGAGTTCGATCGCGTGAATGCGCCCAGGATATACAAAATGATTGCGCTTCGCGGAATGGTTATCTTTCCCCATGCGCTTGTACTGCTCGAGGTCGCGCGCGACAAATCGCTGGTTGCCATTAATAAGGCGTTCGAGGTAGGCGAGGATATCTTTGTCGTCGCTCAAAAACACGCGGCTACCACTATGCCGTCGCCTAAGGATATTCACAGAGCGGGGACTATTTGCAGAATCAAACGCGTGGAGAGGGTTTCAAACGATATCGTCCGCGCTATGGTTCAGGGTGTCGCCCGCGCGGAAATAGACTCATACATGAGTGTTAATCCCGCTTTTGAGGTTACCCTCAAAACCCCCGAAATTACCGACAACAAAATTTCGTCGGCATCCGAGGCTTATATTCGCTCTATTAAGGATGCCGCCGCCGACTACACGCATCTTGACAGCAAGTTGCCGCAAGAGATTTCGCAAATAAATATCGAGGACGATCCCGAGCGGTACGCCTATGTTTTCGGGCAGTATCTCCTTAGAAAGGAGGATGAGCGTCAGAGGTTTTTGTCCGCTTCGACACCGGAACAAAGGCTTGACATGCTGTTGCTTGCCATTATAAGGGAAGCGGAAATTCTCAAGGTTGAGAAGAAAATCAGCGCTAAGGTGCGCAAGCAAATCGACAAAAATCAAAAGGATTACTATCTTCGCGAGCAGGTGCGCGCAATTCATGAGGAATTAGGCGACGGCGAGGAGGAGCTTGACGAGTATTTGGCGAAAGCAAAAAAGCTGAAGCTGCCCAAAGAGGCTCTGGAAAAGATAGAGAAGGAGGTTCGCCGCCTGGGCAAAATGAGCCCGACCTCTCCGGAAGCGAGCGTGAGCCGTTCGTACATCGAATGGATTCTCGACGTTCCTTGGGAAAAAACATCTTCGGACAATACGGATTTGGGACTTGCCCGCGATATTCTTAACGAGGATCATTACGGTCTTGAAAAGGTCAAGGAAAGGATTTTGGAATACCTTGCCGTTTTGCAGCTGACGGGCTCGACGCGCGGTCCTATCCTTTGCTTCGTAGGCCCTCCGGGCGTGGGCAAAACCTCTATCGTAAGGTCTATCGCGCGCACTCTCAGCCGCGAGTTCGTGAGTATGTCGCTCGGCGGGGTTAAGGACGAAGCGGAAATACGCGGTCACCGACGCACCTATATCGGCGCTATTCCGGGACGTATCATATACCACATGAAGCAAGCGGGCACGATTAACCCGGTGTTTTTGTTGGACGAAATCGACAAAATGTCCTCGGATTACCGCGGCGATCCCGCATCCGCTATGCTCGAGGTGCTTGACCCGGAGCAAAACTTCCATTACCGCGACCATTATTTAGAAATTCCGTACGACCTTTCTAAGGCGCTGTTCGTAACCACCGCTAACGGCGTGGAGACGATTCCCGCGCCGCTTTTGGACAGAATGGAAATTATCGAGCTTTCCGGATATACCGACGCGGAAAAGGTACAGATTGCCCGCAAGTACCTTTTGCCTAAGCAGCTTGCGGCGCACGGGCTTTCAAAAACCGAGGTCGTTATAGCCGACGAGGTTCTCACGCTTATAGCGGAAACATACACGCGCGAAAGCGGCGTAAGAAGTCTGGAACGCGAGATTGCGAATATTTGCCGTAAAATCGCGCTGCGTATTATCGAGAAGCAAACGGACGCAAACAGGATAGAGATCGGCGCGGGCGAGCTTTCCGATTATCTCGGCGTTCCTAAGTATTCCGTCAGCATCATGAACGACGCCGACGAGGTCGGCTTGTCGACGGGGCTGGCGTGGACGGCGGTAGGCGGCAAAACCATGAACATAGAGGTTACGCTTTTGCCGGGCGGTAAGGGTGAAATACAGCTTACCGGTCAATTAGGCGACATCATGAAGGAGTCGGCGCGCACGGCTATCAGCCTGATACATTCGCGCGCGGATAAATACAATATAGACGCGGCGCGGTTCGCGACAACGGATATACATTTGCACGTGCCCGAAGGCGCGGTGCCTAAGGACGGCCCTAGCGCGGGTACGGCTATCGCCACCGCGATACTTTCGGCGTTTACCGACCGCGCGGTAAGCAGAACCGTAGCTATGACCGGCGAGGTGACGTTAAGGGGCAGGGTGCTGCCTATAGGCGGCTTAAAGGAAAAAATGCTTGCGGCGTACCGCGCGGGCATTCAAACGATACTTATACCGAACGATAACGTTAAGGATTTAGAGGAAATTCCCGCTAATATCCGCGGCGGTATGCGTATTATCCCTATGTCCTCGATAGATACCGCCTTTGAAACCGCGCTTACTTCATATAGACAATAGGGGTTCGGCAAATATTGCGTAAAAATGCAGAGGCAATTTATATGTTCGCGCTGCAGCAAGGAGTGGTTTTTTGAATATTATTAAAAGCGCCGAATTCATAACCTCATATGTCCGTTACGGCGAGCCTTTTCCGGACGGACTGCCCGAAATAGCCGTCGTGGGGCGCTCTAACGTAGGCAAATCCAGCTTCATAAATATGCTTTGCGGGGTGCGGCAGCTTGCGCGGGTCAGCAATACCCCGGGCAGAACGAGATTAATCAATCTTTTCAGAATAAACGGCGATGAATTTTACATAGTGGATTTACCCGGATACGGCTTTCAAGCGGGCGCAAAATCCGATACGAAGGATTGGGCGGCAATGATAGAGGGCTATTTGTGCGGCTCGCCCGAGCTAAAGCAGGTCATACTGCTGGCAGACATCAGGCATGCGCCTACCGAGCAGGACATTACCATGCAGAAATATTTATACTTCAACAAAATTCCGTATACGGTAATAGCCACGAAGTCCGACAAGCTGTCAAAAATGCGTATCGCGTCGCAGTTAAGAGAACTCGACAATGCTTTCGGAGTAGGGATAGATAACATAATCCCCGTTTCAAATGAAACCGGTTACAACAAGGACAAGGTGACGGAAGCGATTTTTAGCCGCATTCGCGGATAACGACGCAATCAATTCCGTTAATTGCCGACATAGGCATTCTAAATATTTGCGCCGCATAATAGACTAGTCTAATAAACTATCTAAGGGTAAATTATGCGGCGTATTTTCGGCTCGGGAGTTTTTCCCGTTATTAACACCACTATGCTTATACTCGGTACCGTTATCGGCGCGGGGTTCGCCAGCGGCAAGGAGCTTGTGCTCTTTTTTGCGGGGTTCGGGTGGTACGCGTGTTTTGCCGCCGTATTGGCGGGCGCGCTGTTTTTTGCCGTGATTATGCTGTTCTTCCGGGCGGGCGAAAAAATCCGGGCGCAAAGCATTCACGACGTGACGCTCGCGCTTTGTCCGCGCGCGCCCGCGGTACTCGATATATTTTTGCTGTTCAACTATACGGTGCTGTTAGGCTCGATGTTCGGCGGGAGCGACGCGCTTACCGCCGATTACGTCGGCTTTCCGTTCGCGGGTATTTTAACCCTCGTGTTGACCTTCGTCGTAGTGTATTTCGGTATAAAGGGCGTATCGAAAATTAACAACGTGCTTGTTCCGGTAATAATGCTGCTGCTTGTCGCGGTGTGCGTCTTTAATATCGCGCGTCCGTCCGCGGGAAATACCGCGGTGTCGATTGACGGGCTTATCCTTAATATCCTCAATATTCCCGTTTACGTCGGTATGAATATGATGCTTGCCTCGGGCGTGCTTTTCGGAATCCGCCCCGACCGCAAGACGGCGTTTCTTTCCGCTCTGATTTCCTCGGTAATTATAACGCTGTTTATTATTCTTATCGTCGCCGCCGTGCTTGCGGGCGGGTACGGCGTGCTGCTTGCCGAAATGCCCATAATCGTTCTTTCAAGGCGAATGAATATCGGCGTGCTTTCGCTCGTCATAATTTGGCTCGGAATTTTTACATCCGTAATAGCGGCCGCATACACGCTTCATGCGTCGGCGAAGCAGATTATCAGAAACAAAGCGCTCAGCCTTTTGGTCGTACTGATACTCGGCTATATCGTTTCGCGGCAAGGCTTCAGGGCTATCGTGGAAATCTACTATCCGATTTCGGGAATCGTGGGCATTGCGTTCGTATTCATAACCGCGAATTATTTGAGGAAAAATAAAGCTGCAGATATTATGCCGCGCGGTATGCGCGTTAAAATAAAAGTGAAATAGAAAATTTTTATACCGGCGTATAAGCGTCGGCTGTTAGCGCGGGAGCGAAACCTCTTTATAGTCCGGGCGGGCGCACATTTATTTTCAGGCGCGAATAGTATGGTGTATCTATATTCTTTCGGAGGAATTTATGAAGAGGAAGATACTGTTTATTGCCGTTGCGGCGCTTATGGCGCTGTGCGTTCCCGTCGGTTGCGGCGAGACGGACGGCGGACTGAAAAAGGTCCGTATTTCGGAGGTAGCGCATACATTTTTTTATGCGCCGATGTACATTGCGGACAAAAAAGGTTTTTTTGAGGAGGAGGGACTCAAGGTAACGATCGAGAACGCGAACGGCGCGGATAAGGTTATGACCGCGTTAACGTCGAAATCCGCCGAAATAGGTCTGATGGGACCGGAAGCCGCGATTTATGTTAACCGCGCGGGCATTAAGGACGCGCCCGTGATTTTTGCGCAGCTTACGCAGCGCGACGGTTCTTTTTTGGTCGGGCGTACGGCGCAACCGGATTTTAAGTGGTCGGATCTTACCGACAAGCACGTGCTTGCAGGGCGACCCGGCGGCGTACCCGCAATGACTCTGCAATATATTTGCAACGTGTCATATAACCTGTTTCATAATGAAAATATCAATCTCGATACCTCGGTGCCGTTCGCTAATATGGGTCCCGTCTTTGCGGCGGACGCCTCCATCGATTACACTACGCTCTTCGAGCCGGCCGCGTCCCAGCTCGTCGCGGAGGGCAAGGGCTTCATTGTGGCGAGCGTAGGCGCGGAAAGCGGCGAGGTGCCGTATACGGCTTTCTCGGCTAACCGCAGCTATGTTAACGCCAACCCGGACACTATAGGGGCGTTTATCCGCGCTATCGTTAAGGGCTACAATTATATGAACGAAGCCCCGAGGCGCGAGGTGGCGGAGGTGCTGGAGAGGTCCTTCGCGGGCACGCCGCTGTCCTTGATCGAGGCGGGACTGGATTCCTACCTTGCGATTGACGCGTGGACTAATTCGCCGATAATGAAAAGGGCGGCGTTTGACCGCTTGCAGGATATCATGATTAACGCGGGAGAGCTGGAACAAAAGGTCGATTTTGACGAAATCGTAGATAACTCATATGCTCAAAGCGTGCTTGACGCGCTAAGCGCGTGACGGCGTAAATTGCCGGTCGGCGGCGATTGTCCGGGACGCCGCCGTCCGCAGGTTCCGGACGGAAGCCGTTGGTTAAATAAGGAAGCTGCGCTAATGAAGGATTTGTTGTGTCTTAAAGGTGTGTCTCTCGTATATCATTCAAAGGAGGGTGAAACGCTCGCCGTTAAGGACTTGAGCTTTTGTTTGAGAAAAAACGAGTATTTATCCGTCGTAGGCCCGTCGGGTTGCGGCAAAACGACCGTGTTGTCGCTGATTTCCGGACTGTTGCGCCCCTCGGACGGACACGTCTATATAGGGGGAGAGGAGGTAATCAAGCCGTCGGCGAGCGTAGGGTACATGCTGCAACGCGATCAGCTGTTCGAGTGGCGCACAATACGCGAAAACGTAGTTTTGGGCTTGGAAATTCAGCGTAAGAAAAACGCCGCCACGCTCGCGTTCGCGGATAATCTGCTTGACAAATACGGATTAAGCGAGTTTAAGAGTCACTACCCGCGCCAGCTTTCGGG
>JAITNT010000194.1 GCA_031290295.1 Clostridiales bacterium | reverse complement strand
CTCGACGACCTGTCCCGTCATGACATTTTTTATCTTTGCGCGAACGAACGCCGCGCCCTTACCGGGCTTAACATGTTGAAATTCGACGATAATATAAACCTTACCGTCCATGTCGATAGTTACGCCCTTCCTAAAATCTCCCGCCAAAACCAAAATGTTTTCCTCCTAAATTATCAGTTCTTTTTTATATGAAGTAAGATTGACGATACCGTCCTTCTTAATTACAACCATATCCTCGATACGCACGCCGCCTATACTCTCCAAATATATCCCCGGTTCTACCGTTACGACCATATTTTCTCTCAAAATCACGTCGCTTCCCGCGGCGAGCCTGGGCGTTTCATGTATCTCCAGCCCCACGCCGTGCCCCAGCGAATGCCCGAAATCCTTGCCGTAGCCGTGCGCGATAATGTGTTCGCGCGCATAAGAATCAGCCTCCGCGCAGGTTATGCCCGCCTTTATAAATTTAAGCGCATATTCCTGCGCATCCAGAACGATCTTATAAATCGAACGCAGCTTAGGCGTAGGCTCGGATAACGCAAACGTTCTTGACATGTCCGAACAATACCCTTTGAACCTTACGCCTAAGTCAAAAAGCATTACGTCGTCTTTCTCCAATTTGCGGTCGCCCGGTTTTGAATGCGGCTTAGCCGAGTTCGCTCCGAAAGCGACGATATTATCAAAAGCAAGCCCGTCCGCGCCGCCGGCGTACATGTTATAAACCAACTCCGCGTTAACGTCGCGCTCCGAAACCTTAGGCTTCACTATGCGCAGCGTTTCGGTAAGCGCGCGCTCGGTAATCGCTTGCGCCTGTTGAATTTTGGCTATCTCGTCCTCGGTTTTTATCAGGCGTATCGAGTTGATTATACCGCCGCACGGTACCAGAATACAGTCCTTTAATACCCCGCTCAAGGCTTGATAGTCCTGCACGGTTACAAGGTTTTCTTCAAAGCCGATTTTCCTCGCCCCTACCGAGGCGCAAATTTCGGCAATCTTAGGCATCAGCCCCGCGGGATTGACGAAGTATAGATTAAAATCCTGTAATTTGTCCTTTGCATCCGTTTGATAACGGAAATCCGTTACAAAAAAATCATCCTTTTCCGTGATAACGGCGCAACCGAACGACGTCGCCAAGCCGGTAAAATATTGCCGATTGACCGAACTCAAAATTACGCAAGCGTCGATTCCGTCGGTGAACAATAATTTTTTATCCATAGTGTTTTAATTCTACCATAAAAATTAAAAAAAGTTAAACGATTTCCGTATATATTTTTTTTAACCTCAAGGCATCCTCCGCCATAATTTCCGCCGATTCGCATATGACCACGGGATTAAGCTTGTAATCCTGCAATACGCGCGCCAGCGGCTCGAAATCCGGACCGTATTTTGTATCGCTCAAATCCAGGTGGCGGATTTCTCCCGAGGGACCATACTGAATTTTTGAGAAGTGTATGTGCATATTATCCGCCCTCTTTTCACCCAGCTCCCGCGCCGTCAAATCTATTATGCGCTTGTAACCGTCGGCGGTTTTCAAGCCGCCCTGCATATAGCAATTGATATGTCCGAAATCGAAGCACGGATAAAAGCAATCGGAAATTTTGCAAAAAGCGATTATTTCCTCGGCGGTACCTATCTGACTGAATTTGCCCATAGTTTCAAGGCAAATAACCGAGCCGTTATATTTGCCGTCCGCAATGCGCGCGGCAAGCCCCTCGAGCCTTTGTGCGGCGAGCGCTATCGCCTCCCCTCTGGGGCGTCCTCCCGTCGTCGCGGTATGAACGACGCAGCGGGTTCCGCCGAGGTTGTCGAGCGCTTCTAGCGCCTGAAAAACATACCCGAACGAATTCTCCGCTTTTTCCGGGTCGGGATTAGCAAAATTAATAAAATACGGCGCGTGCACGCTTATCGCGATACCGTACTTTTTCATTTCGTAGCCTATTTTCCGCGCGGTGTCTCCGCCTATATTTACGCCGCGTCCGAACGAGTACTCAAAAGCGTTCAAACCGAGTGTGCTCAACCACGCGGCGGCGTCAACCGTCGCTTTATATCCCGCGTCGTAAAATCCCTTAGAATTTCCGGCGGGGCCGAATCTAATCATATGCCCTCCTAACGGCAATATCCTTATTTAACTGCCGCTTTAATTCGTCTATTGTGTCAAATTTTTTGATATCCCGCAGATAATCACTAAATATTACCGTAAGCCGCCTGCCGTATAATTCACCGCCCGCGTAATCCAAAAGGTGAGTTTCTACGCCGATATTGCCGTCGCCGAACGTGGGCTTGCTTCCGACGTTAGTCACGGACTTATACTGCCGCCCGTCAAGCTCCGCTGACGTAAGATAAACGCCGCAGCGCGGACAAAGCTTCTCCGGCGGCAGCTTGAAATTCGCGGTGGCGAAGCCCATTCGGCCGCCGTCGCCGCGACCCTTTACCGTAATGCCGCCGATTCTGTACGCGTCCGAAAGCATAACGTTTGCTTGCGTAATTGCACCGTCCGCTATTAATTTGCGTATGCGCGTGCTTGAAATTTTTTCCCCGTCTAACGAGATATCCCCGATAACGGTTAGCTTTACGTCCCTGTCCTCACACAAGCCGCGCAGCAAGGACACATCGCCTAAGGCGTTCGCGCCGAAACGAAAATCCGTTCCGCAGTATATCGCGGCGATATCGTAAGTATCCGCAAACAGCCCGAAAAATTCTGTCGGGGACAGCTTCATAAAATCCGAATCAAAGCTTTTAACTATGCAGTAATCGGGTGAAATTGAGGCAAGCAGTTCTATCCGTTCCCCGAGCGTGTACACAAGTCCTTGCTTGCGCCCTAAAATACCGAAAAAATTATCGCCGTAGGTAAGCGCGGCGGACACGCCGCCGTAATGCTCGGCGTCGGCTATAGCGGCGTTGATAATACCCCGGTGCGCGAGGTGCAGGCTGTCGAAGTACCCCAGACAAAGCCTCAGCCTATTATTAATTTTTTGTCCGAAATCAATTGTTTTCATCTTTCAAATACGCGCTCATAATTAGCTTGCCCTCGGGCGTCGAGCCTAGCCCGTAAAGCTCGTTTCCGCAATATATTAACCGCTCTCCGTCGAATTCGGCGGGTATTTTTACGCCGCACCCGAACCGTTGCCGCCATACGTCCGGAACGTCATAACGCGGCAGATTAACCGCCGCGTCTACGGTTATCAGCTTGTCCGGAGCGATATCCCCGACGCTTATGCTGTCCTTAATGTGGAAATATCCCGTTGAAACGCGCGTAAGCGCGCTCATTACCGCGTACGTCCCGAGCCGCGCCCCCAAATCGCGGGCAAGACTGCGTATATACGTGCCGCCCGAGCAAGCTATCCTGAACCGAAAGGTGTCCGCGTCTACCGCGGCTTCGAGTAAAAAGCTATACACGGTAACGCTTTTCGCGGCAAGAACGGGCGATTCGCCCGCGCGGGCAAGCGTGTAAGCGCGCACGCCCCCTACCTTTTTGGCGCTGAACGCGGGCGGCAGCTGTAATAATTCTCCGGTAAATTCCCGGAGTACCGCGTTAATTTCATTTGCGTCCGGGATTTTACCGCCGTCCGCCGTAAGCACACCTGTTATATCGAGAGTATCCGTAAGATAACCGAACTTAAATTCCGCGACGTATTCTTTACGCTTGTTCTCCGTAAGGTAACCGAACAGCCTTGCCGCCTTGCCTACCGCAATCGGAAGCACCCCGTCGGCGATAGGGTCAAGCGTGCCCATGTGTCCGCAGTAAGACGTCGCGAGCGCTTTCTTAACCGCGGAAACGGCGCGCGCGGACGATATGCCTTTGGGTTTACATAGGTTAATGAAGCCTATCATAGAGGAATTTCAAGCTCCGAGGCGCGGACGATACGCTCGATAACCTCCTCCGCAGGACCGCTCAGAACGCAACCCGCCGCTTGCTTGTGACCGCCTCCGCCGAACGCCGCGGCGGCGTTGGCGATGTTAACCGTTCTTTTGCTCCTTAAACTAACCTTGAATACGTCCGGCGCGCTTTCCGTAAGGCAAATACCCACAAGCACGCCCTTGCAGTTAATCGCGTAGCGGATAATACCGTCGGTTTCGGTATTTTTCAGCCCGTACCTGTCAAGATCCGCCTGCCGTATAAGAATAAGGCAAATCCTTTCCGCGCTGTAGAAGCGCATAGAAGAAATGCCGTATGCAATAAGCTTTAGCTTCTCTTTAGAGGTGAGCGAAAGCATCGTATCCGAAAGAAATTCGATATCCAGACCGTACCCGATAAGCTCGGCGGCGGCTATATGCGATTCCTTCGTAGTGTTGTTCTGGGCAAAATTCCCGGTGTCCGTAAGAATACCGGAATACAAGCACTCCGCGATACGCTTATCGACGGGCAAACCCGCGTCCTTGATAAGGGCATAAACAATCTCGCAGGTGCTGGCGGCGGCGCGTATGCAGTTTTCGACCGCAAAGCGCGTATTAGTGATATGATGATCGATATTAAGCGTTTTTTTGTGGGCAAGAAAAACGTCACGGTATCTCCCCAGACGAAAAATATCCGCGCAATCGACGGAAATAAGCATATCGTAAGCCGTAAATTCCGTTGCGTTAATCAGCTCGCACCCAGCCAAAATGCAGAACGTATCGGGAATCTCGCCGTCGCAAAACATCTCTACGGTTTTACCCGCCGAAATAAGCGAATTTGCAAGACCGAGCATAGACCCCAACGTATCGCCGTCGGGACGTATATGCGAAAAAACGGCAATTCTTTGTACCTTTGCGTTTATGTTCAACATGCTTCAACTCTTTTTGTTTATATCTGACAGTATTTTATTAATATGCTCGCTGTATTCGAGCGTGCCGTCCGGCAGAAAATGAATGTCCGGTAAGCTCCTGACTGATTTCATTGCCGCGGACAGCTCGCGTTTTATAGCGCCCTTGTAATTATTAAGCGCGGCAACAACGTCCTCCCGGGAATTTGTGCCGCCGTAAACGCTTATATACACCTTGGCGTGCTTTAAGTCGGAGTCCGTATCTACGCGCATAACGCTTACCATGCCGCTAAGCTCCAAGCCCTTTATACGCGGAATAATCGCCGACAAATTTTTCATGATTTCACCGTTAATTCTTTCGGTTCTTATAGCTGACACTAACGCGTCCTCCTCTCCTTTTTTACCTCTTGAAAGTCGACCAAACGCGAATGCGCCGCGCTCGCAGGTCTTACGACCGCTCAACTCGCACGAAGCGCATTCAGTCGGACTTCAAAAGCGCCACCGGTACCCCATACAAATAAAACAGCCATTGTCA
>JAITNT010000177.1 GCA_031290295.1 Clostridiales bacterium | reverse complement strand
TCGGCAGAATACCGAAAACAAAGGACCGCGCGGCGACGCCCTCGCCGGAAGCCGATTTCACGCTTACCGAAAATGTGCTCGTGTTGGCAAAAACCGCGACTAATATCAGCGCGCCTACAACCGCGGACAGCTGCGGAACGAGCGTTTTTAACGCGAACGGCGTCCGGTTAGTCAATCTGTCGAGCACGAAGGTCAGCGCCATAGCGATAGGGCATACGACTAACGCGGTAATTAACGCGCCGCCGTATACAACGCCGCCGCCGGTAACCGCCAGCGACAGCATTATCGCGGCGACGAGCGAAGCCGCCGCCGCGTACTGCGCGAATTTCCCGATCAGCTGCGTATGCTTGTGCTTGGCGAATACGTTCAGAATGAAGAAAACTAAATCTATCACCGCGAGCGCAAAGCCCGCCGCCGCGATTAATATATGCAGCGCGGACAGCGCGCCAATAAGGTTAACGGTATACCTCGCCGACTCCAGGCTTGCCAAAGTCTCTATAGAAAAACTTGCCGCGGCGTTATCCTCCTGAATTTCTAATATGCTTATTGTCATTTTCATAATATTGTAACGCGAAAACATCTCGCTCAATTCGCGCTTTTGCGAGGCCGAAAAGCTTGTCACGGCGCCTAAGTTTCCGACTATAGCCGCGACCTCCGCTTGCAGCTCGGCGTAAATTTCAGATACCTCGTCCTCGTCATAGCGTGAAACCATCGCGGCGAAGGCTTGCACGGATGATTGACTTATCTCGACCCCTTTTAGGTAAACGCCGGGGGCAGCATTGCCGTCGACCTTGTAAACGCCCGCGAAGCTTGTCGCAAAAACAACGAGCATAAAAAACAAAATCAGCCCTTTAGAAACGAATTTCAGTATCAGCTCCCTGATTCCGCCCGGTTTTTTGTCCGTAGGAACGGCTTTCACCGTTTGCCGCGCTCCGCATTTTGCGCAAAAATCCGAACCGTCGGGAATTTCCGCTCCGCATCTTCTACAAATCATAACTCCCCCTCGATAGAGTTGTTGTAACACTAAACGCATAGCTTCGCAACAACTCTAATAGATTTACAATTTTACTATACCATAAGAGAACGGAAAAAACAACGATAAACGACTCGAAATATTTTTTATAACATGGGGAACGCAACTGTTTATTGTAAATACAGAGGACAAAGGGGTGACCAGAGAACAATTGGTAAGCGGCGAAGCGGGGAGAAAGCCGGCAAGCTTGAACCGGATTGTCACGGCGCGCTAGCTCGCCTCGCTAATGACACGGCGGCTTTTACACGTACGCATGCATTGCAACCCGTACACACGCATTCACCCGAACACAATATAAATAGACGATATCCATTTCACCCGAACACAATATAAATAGACAATATCCATGTCATTCTGAGCGAAGTCGAAGAATCTCTTCGCCGCTTACATCGCCCCATATACAATCAAAACTAGCCCTTTATCCGTCATCGCGAGCGCAGCGTAGCCGAAGTGTGGCAATCTAGAAACCGCCTGCTGCTTTAGGCAGCCAAAAAAAGGCAAGAGGATAAAAAACCGGATTGTCACGGCGCGCTAGCTCGCCTCGCTAATGACACGGCTGCTCTATTCCCCGTCGGCGATAACCGTACACGTAACCCGCCCTTCGTCTTGCTGCGTAGTTACAAGCCCGGTCATCAGCCTAGAATAGAAACCGGCTAACCTGCCGTTGTACATAAACATGCCCGTTAAATTGTTATACATATCCGAATGAATATTCCCCAAACTATCGAAATAGCAATTCATCGTTTTGTACGGCGCGCAATATTCCTGAAGAATATAGTCCTTCCCGACGGCGCTCCGAACCTTGCTTTCCCAATCCGCTCCGGAATAGTCGCCGCCCGTTGCGACGCCGAAGGAGGCGTAGCGGTCAGCGGGCTTGATTAACCATTTATCCTTATTATTCAAAACGTCGTCGATATCGAATTCGCCCTGCTCTAGCTTATATGTGCGCGGAATATGGCGTTCGATAAAGGCCGCTTCTTCAAAGGTTAAAAAAGCGGTCGTTTGCGGCAGCCTAAGAATTCTGAAAATGTTTTTATTATGTATTACCTGAGTACGGAACGAGCCTATCAGGCACACCGCCCGCGCCTCCGCGGCTTCGATCAAATCACCGATTTTGTCCAGTCTTTCTATACACTCGGTCGTGACCGCGCGCCGATAAACGGCGTCGATGCGATTGCCGGAGGAATCGTATAAAACGCCGCCGCGATATTTCAAATCGGTGATTTCCGCTATGACGGCGGAAACGCCGCGCCGCTCGAACGCTTCCTTAAACACAACGAATTCGCTTTTTGTCCCCAGCTCCAAAAAATCGACTATCGCCACTCTCGGATGCGCGACGCAACCGTCGAAGCCCGCGTAGATTTCTAAAAACGCGGAAACCCAGCTGTCGAATAATTCAAAGGAGCTGATTTTGTACCGGCTTTGCAGCTGCGACCAAAGCTTCGTACCGCGCCAGGCGTTTACGATTTCACGGTCCTCGTTCATAGCGCTTGCGCCGTCCGCGTTAAACTCGCAAAACTTGAACGACCGATCCTCCTCGTTAAAAAACATATCCAGCCTTGCGATAGGCAAATTTACCTTGTAACCCGTAGGCAACGCCGTTAATCTCTCTAATTGCGGCGAAAAGCCGAATAAAGCCCTGTATGCTTCGTCTTCCAGATATTTTGTAATGACCTTTTCAAGTATTCCGATAACGGTTTGCGAAAGCCCTTGTATAAACCTATACGCTTGCGGGGTCAGTATTTTAGGGACGCAGAGCATTTGCAAGGCTCCCCGCGTAAAGACCGCCGAGGACGAATGCAGGCGTCTCTCGGCTTCCAAAAAATCACGCGCCGCGCCGTCCGCGTCGGCGGCGACGGCGTTAAAAAAGAAATCGTTAGCATTTTGCATGTTTTTTACCATAATCCTTAAATCACCCCGCTAATCCGCGTCTTGCATCAAATTCATCGGTCTTTCCCGATGTTTTTCGTCCAAAAGAAGCCCGAGCCGTTCCAGATACTTCGTTTCCCCGTCGGGCAAGCCGTTGCGCGCAAGCTCAAACAGCTCCGAATACAGCTCCGAGACGGGCGAACCGAACACAACCGCTCCGAAACCGCGCGCTTTCAACTCCGCAAACGCGCTC
>JAITNT010000138.1 GCA_031290295.1 Clostridiales bacterium | reverse complement strand
GGCAAGAAGCGTACGGTCGGACGCGCTAAGAAGCCCACGAAGTAATCGGGGAGAAGGAGGAATAAAAAATCATGGCAGTAAAAAAGACAACAAAGAAACGCAGAATTACCAAAAATATTGACAAGGGACAAGCGCATATTCAAGCGTCCTTTAATAATACGATCGTTACGATAACCGACGAGCAGGGTAATGCCCTCACGCAATCGTCGGCAGGCGCGCTAGGCTATAAGGGGTCGCGTAAATCGACGCCGTTTGCCGCGCAAATGGCGGCTGAGGCCGCGGGCAAGGCGGCTCTCGATCACGGGCTAAAGACTATCGAGGTTTTTGTTAAGGGTCCGGGCTCGGGCAGAGAATCGGCGGTACGCGCGCTTGCTACGGCAGGACTCGACGTCACGTTGATACAGGACGTTTCGCCGATACCGCATAACGGTTGCCGTCCGCCCAAACGCAGAAGGATATAGGAGGTATAGAACATGGCGAATTATACAGGCGCAGATTGCCGTTTGTGCAGACGCGAGGGTTGCAAGCTTTTTTTGAAGGGCGAGAGATGTACTACAAAAAAGTGCGCGTTCGACCGTCGCCCGCAGATTCCGGGAATGCATTCGCAGGGACGCAAGAAGGTCAGCGAGTACGGCATTCAGCTAAGAGAAAAGCAAAAGACAAAGAGATATTACGGCCTTATGGAGAAGCAGTTTAAGGGCTACTATTTTGCCGCCGACCGCGCCCGCGGTAAGACCGGCGAAACTATGCTCATTATGCTCGAGTGCAGGCTTGACAATATCGTATACCGTATGGGCGTCGGCTCGTCCCGCGCGCAAAGCAGACAGTTCGTTACGCACGGACATATCACCGTCAACGGTAACAACGTCAATATTCCGTCCTACGCTTGTAAGGCGGGCGACGTAATCGCTATCAAAGAAAACAAAAAAGCGAAATTTGCGTGGCTCAAGGAATACAGACCGATCGTTCCTAAGTGGGTTTCTTTCGATACGGACGCTTTGAAAGGCGACGTTTTGGCGTTGCCTACCCGCGAGGATATAGACTTGTCGATTTCAGAGCATCTCATCGTAGAGCTGTACTCTAAATAAGCTAAGACAAGCAGACCTTTATTTTATCCATAAGGAGAATTGTTATTATGATGGAAATAGAAAGACCGAGAATAGCCTGCGAGGAGAACGAAGACGGTTCGTACGCCAAGCTTACGATAGAGCCGCTAGAGCGCGGCTTCGGGATAACGCTCGGTAACTGTCTGCGCCGCGTACTGCTGTCGTCGCTTCCCGGCGCGGCCGTTACGGGCATAAAGATTGAAACGGTCAAGCATGAATTTTCGACGGTTAAGGGCGTAAGAGAGGACGTCGCGGAAATTATTCTTAACATCAAGGGTATCGCGATCAAGACCTCGTCGAACGATAGGGGCTTTACGGCGATACTGAAGCTTAATAAATTTCAAGCGGGTATCGTTACTGCGGGAGATATCAACACGACCGCCGAGGTTGAGGTTCTCAATCCCGACCACTACATCTGTACTCTCGACGCGAACGCCAGGCTGGAAATGGAGCTTACTATCGGCAGAGGGCGCGGCTATGTCAGCGCGGTCAACAACAAGGACCCCAACGCGCCTATCGGCTTTATTCCGGTGGACTCGATTTTTACGCCCGTACGCAAGGCTAATTACGAGGTGGCAAGCACCCGCGTAGGTCAGAGCATAGACTTCGATAAGCTGATTATGGACGTTTATACAAACGGCACTATGACCGCTAAGGAAATCGTTTCGCTTGCCGCCAAGGTTATCGAGGATCACATCAGGTTGTTTGTTAATCTTTCGGACAATATGAACGGACTTGCTATTCTTATTAACCCCGTAGGCGATACCAAGGCGAAGGCGCTCGAGATGAGTATAGAGGAAATGGAGCTTTCCGTCCGTTCTTACAACTGCCTCAAACGCGCCAACATTAACACCGTAGAGGACCTCACCAAGCGCACCGAGGACGATATGCTCAAGGTTCGTAACCTCGGACGCAAATCGCTCGACGAGGTTATCAATAAGCTGAGGGGACTCGGCCTTGACCTCAAAAACAGCGAAGAATAATTTTTAGGAGATACAGAAAATGCCCAAGAAATTAGGAAAACCTACCGACCAGAGAATGGCTATCCTGCGTAATCAGGTTACTCATCTTTTGTGGTACGGAAAAATAGAGACCACCTATGCGCGAGCAAAGTCCGTCCAGTCTATCGCGGAGAAGCTTATAACCAAGGCCATCAGAACCTTTGACGACACCGTCAAGGTGAAGAAAGACCGCATTGATGAAAAAGGCAAGAAGTACGCCGTAGAGGTTATCAACGACGGACCCAAGAAGCTTGCCGTACGCCGTCGGCTTATGGCGTCGCTCTACGACTTGCAGGAGCAGCGCGGCAACGGTGAAACGGCGACGGCGTTCAAAATGCGTACCGAGGACATCGCGCACCCGATTATCGAAAAAATCTTTAACGAAATCGCCCCCAAATACGCCGCCCGCGCCAAGGAGCTTAACCAAGGCGGAGGCTATACCCGCGTCCTTAAGCTGGGCGCGCGCAGAGGCGACGCCGCGGAATTAGCGCTGATTGAGTTAGTTTAACTCGGGTTAGGTTGCGAAACAAGCGGGTTTAATCGGCGGTTCGTCGGTAATACACACAAAAAACTAATGCCCTTGCCGAAAAAAAACGGCAAGGGCATTTTGCGCGGAAACCGGGGGCAAGCCGACCAAACGTGAATAATCCGCCCAGACGCGAATAAACCGACCAAGCGTGAATCGGCGCTACGCTGCGGCTAGCGCCTTGCTTGCTTAATCCGATTCAGTCGGACTTTTGCCGCCCGGACGCGAATGCGCGCTCGCTCCGCCTGCGGCTACGTCTCGCTTTATCGCATTCGGGCGGACTTCAACGGCATAGTCTTATCCGGGTTATTACTGCTTACTCGTACAGTAGGGTTAAAAGCCGCTCGCGCGCTTCGCGTGGCGCTCGCTAGCGGTACGGTTCACCTTGTTCTTTCGTACATAATACCATTAAACCCTATCAATGTCATGTTGAGCGCAGTCGAAACATCTCTTCGCCGCTTTCACCGCTCCGATACAATCACTTGCCCTCTTTGTCATTGCGAGGAGCGTCAGCGACGTGGCAATCCGGTTTCACTTACCCTCTTTCCCCTTTATATCCGCTTACAAGCCCCCCCCACAAAAAAACGCGCATGCCGCGCTACTCCTTAGTGTAAGCTTTGTCGTCGCTGAACAGAATCGAATTTTTGGATATAGTCCCCCGATAATAAATTTCCCCACTAGCACTAACAAAATATAACGTTATTTCGTCGCCCTCGATATAATAGGTGCCGGAAGAAGGGGAAGTCGAATAGTTGGTTCGTTTATAGTCGCGGGTAAACTTATTGTTTTCTTTTAATGTAATTTCGTCAACTAGTTCGCTATCGCTAAAGACATATGTGCCGTAATACTTTGAATAACCCGAATCACAGCCTAGTACGGATAAAGCCAAAAAACATGCCAAAACCAGAACTAAAAACTTTTTTTTCATATTTTCTCCCAATGTAACTTATGACGATATGTTAACATGATTTTAGGCGGTTGTCAATTAAAAGCGCCGCACAAACACATTTTTTTATTCGCGCGGGAGTGCCCTAATCACGTGCAAAGAATTAGGCGATGTGATATAATGAAAGCATGAAGATAGAAGAAGCAAATGAAGGGCGTGTTTGTCCGCATTGCGGGAATACGACGAAGCAGTGGA
>JAITNT010000112.1 GCA_031290295.1 Clostridiales bacterium | reverse complement strand
TTGAGTACGGAAGAACAAGGTGAACCGTGTCGCTAGCGAGCGCAAGCGAGCGGAATGACCACGCGAGTAACGTGCTGCGGTACACACCCGGATAGACTAAACCTCTTTAAGTCCGACTGAATCGGATTAAGCAAGCAAGGCGGCACGCCGCAGCGCAGCGCCGATTCACGCTTGGTCGGCTAACTTCGCGCGCATTCGCGTCCGGGCGGATAGTAAGCGGCGAAGCGGGGGGGGGGGAGAGGATAGGTTAGAACTGGATTGCCACGTCGCTGGCGCTCCTCGCAATGACGGATAAAGTGAATGTCTTTGCAAGGGTTAAAATCGTAATAAAAATGTGTCATATTTCCTACCCTTTCGGCGGGATTTTATGTTATACTGTTAAATAATGTTTTAGTGACGTTTGCAGACAAATTTTCGGGAGATTGTAATGAAAAAAATATTAGCTCTTGCCCTTGCCGTTATGACGGTCGTTTTGACGGGTTGCAGCTCCGCCGCAGTTTATGTGTTTACCGCCCCTTGGATTGACAAGGTCACCGGCGCGGCATATGAAAAAGCGGTTTACAAGGTAGAAAGAGTATTTTATGTCGGCGGCGAGGAAAGCGCTCCCGTTACCGTAGCCGTCGGCACATTAGTGCAAACAATTTCCACGCAGGACGGGAACGCCGATAACGGCATAATAACCTCCGAGCTGACCATGACTTACGAGAGCGAGGATATACTCGGTACTCTTCCGGATTATGCGCGCAAAAGCACGGGCACCGCGCTCATAGCGTACGCGGTTGACACTATAAACTCCGAGCACGTCTTTTCGGATAAGACTTCCGTTTTGAGGCCGGTTTCCACCAAAAAAACCTTCGGCATCGCCTCCTCCGCAAGCACCCTCTCGCGCGAAATAACCGCGGAGTACGGCGAAAAATTCAAGGTAACGCAGACCATTCTTCCCGACGGCGCGGTTTCTAAGGTCGAAGCGGGCGCCGGTAAGGTAGCGAACAAGTTTGACAACGAGGCTCTCTATCTGCTTCCGCGCTACATCGACAACTTCAAATCGGGCGCCGCCGCCGTTACACTGCCTATAGTAAGCGTAACGGACACCGCGATTAACGGCGGACTTTCCTTGTACAGCCTGTCAATCTCGGCGGGTACGACCAATGTGGAATTTCCGTTCAAAATCGATTCGGATTTTTATAAGAAATTTAACAAACAATTCAATGAGCCGGAGGATCGCGACCCCTATATCGAGGCTATCGAGGCGGCAATTACAAACACCTCGACGCCCAGCGGCCCCGGCATAAGCGTATATTTCGGCGCTTTCCCTCTGAAGGATCCCGACAACAACAGCTCCGAGGTGTTAAAGCCCCTGCTAAAAATTGTCCAGACGGAAAACATTATCGGCGGTGAAAATCAAGGCAAGCTGATGTTCCGCACGATATACACGATAAAGGATCTTTCAACAAAAGCGTAATTAGACTTGTTACTAAGCTCCGCGCGGTTTCCATGCTACAATATTTTGGTGTCGCATTCTACCCGCAGTATTACATTATCGAGGAAGGTTTCCTTGCCGTTTTGGCTTGTGTACCGTTTATATTCCTTGAAGTTCCGTTCATAAAACATTGTCGATATGCCGATACAATCGGTTTTTAAGCTTTGCGACTTGAGAAATACGCTCCGCAAATCGGCTTCTATCCGTCCGTTTACAGCCTCCGCAAGCCTCTTTGACTGCTTGTACTCTCCGGATGCCGAAATGTTATCAAGCTTTTCCGCCGTTTTTATTTCGAGAACGTCGTACTGCCCTTTGATTCTGACGGTTAAATGCGGTACGCCGCCTATAAATTCACTTTTTAACGAAACGTGCTTTTTGCGCATAGACAAAGCCACCGCCGCTCCGCCGAAAATCCCGTCGTCGGGGGCGTCCACCGAGAATACCGTACTGCGCGCGTTATTGTACATCCAGTTTAGCCCCTGCGTTCCGTTCCTGTCAAGCTCGCCCGTTTTTTGGATATGATTAAACATAAAGGTTTTTTGCGAGGTGTCTAGCGAGCCTTGCAGCTCGCTGCCGCCGCCCTCCTCCGCGTCCGAGCCGCCGACGTTTTGTTCGGCGGCAGGCTTCTCGGGGTCAAGCGCCATCAAAAATCCCGCGCGCGATTCCGAGTACATGTCGCTTAGGAAGTTTTTGACCGTCATAGCCGCGCCCTGCGAGCTTCTGCGCGACAGATCCAAAAAGTTGCGCCACGAAAAAGCGCACTGCTCCTCCATGTTCGTTATATTTTCGAGCGCGCCGAGCGCCGAACCGCTTGTCGAAACAAGCATAGCGTTCCAACTGACGCGCGTGTTCCGCATAAAATAATCGAGCGGACTGAGCACATCGGTTTCGGCGACGCCCTTGCCTAAAATTACAAGATAGCATTGCGTCATAGACGCGCCTCTTCCGCATTTAAGCTTGATAAGGTCTACGGCTTCCGAAACGGTTCTGCCGTCCGTAGTAACGATTTTCTTGTTTTGATTGCCGCCGTCGTCGGCTTTGGGGATAAATATTTGCGCCGACACCGAATACAAACCGTCGGCGGCGTCTATTCCGATCGCGGAGACAA
>JAITNT010000085.1 GCA_031290295.1 Clostridiales bacterium | reverse complement strand
AAACGGCCGATATAACGGAGGCAATGCTCGGGAATTATGACAGGTTCACCGTGGGGCAAAAGACCATAACGGTGTCACATCTCGGATTTGAGGCGACGTTTAACGTAACCTATACGGACGCTAACCCCGATAAGAACATCGAAATATCCTCTAACAGCAACGTATTTTTCGACCAAGAAAACACTCAACCCTTGTGTCTTACGCTGCAATACAACGGTATCAACGATTCGCGGAAAGCAATTTGGTATATAGACCTTGCTACAAACGCCGACACGCATATTTGGTTGCTTTACGGGGACGATACCGAATACAAATCCATAGGCGAGTTAAAGACTCTCGGGTATGTGACGCGCATAAACGCCTACGGCGATACGTTGATATTCAATTTGGACAACGACGCGTATCTGAAAGAAAACGTAAAGCGCATCAAGGTCCTAGCGGGCTTTTATATGTGCGCGGCGGCGGCGGATTCATGGGGGGTCGACGGCTCCGCAAACTATACCGAAATGCCGAACGCGATTCTCCGTCACAATACTATCGTCGAGAACAACACGCGGGGCAGGTGGGTAAGACTGCTATCGAGCGCCGACGACGCGCTGACCGTTATTTTCAACCCGACGAAAACGACCTATAAGGTCGGCGATACGATTGATCTGACGGGTATGGTCGTAAGATTAAAATACGAGGACGGCGGCACGGAGGACGTTATCCCCAACGCTAACAATGTTACCAAACCTTTGAACGGCGAGTTCACCGAGGTCGGCGACGCGATAGAGGTGACGGTCAACGTGAACGGACAACAGGTTAAATTCAACGTAAAGGTAACCGCGGCTGGCACGGACAACGATGACGATGACAACGACGACGACGACGACAACGGCTTGTCCGGCGGCGAGATTGCGGGCATTATCGTAGGCTCCGTCGCAGGCGCGGGCATCATCGGCGCGGGCGTGTTCCTGTTCATTAAAAAGAAGAGGAAAAAATCAATTTAAAGAAACGGCGAAAAAATAGTTTTAAGGAGCAAAAAGATGGCTGTAAAAACGGATAAAGGTAAAAAAAGGCGCGGAATTTTCAGGTGTGTCGCGCTTGCGTCCTTAATGGCTCTTACGGGTGCGTTAGGCGCATGCGGAAAGCCGCAAACCGAAGGGGATTATGAGGGCTTTGATCCCGCGCAGAGAATTGACGACGCGAGAAGCCTCTCCGCTAAGGAATACAGCGTCTTAAATACTACGGCGTTAAACGACTTCGGGGCGCAGAGCGCCCCGAAGGACGGCGCCAAAACCGACAGAGAACGCTATACGGGTATGTTCTATTTCCTTACCCTCGGGCAGCACAACGACCATTCGGGTGTATACGACATCAGTAAGATTTTGGCGCAGTACGGCAGGGCGGGCTTTGACGGCGATTTTTCTTATTCGCCCGTCGGCGCGGCGCACTTTTGGGGCGAACCCGTTTTCGGCTATTATGACAGCGGCGACCCGTGGGTTATGCGTAAGCAAATCGAAATGCTGACCTTTATGAATATCGACTTTTTGGGGCTTGACGTTTCCAACGGCGTTCTGTACGAGAGCGTTACGGATAAATTATTCGGCATAATAGCCGAATACAGAGCGCAGGGTTGGAACGCGCCGCAGATTATGTACTATTCGGGCGGCGGCGGCAATACGGGCGCGGACAGAAACAATCTTAAAGCGCTTTACAATAAATACTACGCAAACCCTTTGTACGACGACATTTGGTTCGCGCCGGAGGGCAAGCCTATGACCGTATTGTTACAGAGTACCGCCGAGGCTATGGCGGAGGCGGGGGACCCCGAACACGCGCTCTATGAAAAATTCGACGTAAAATACAGGCAATGGCCAAACGAGCCCGACCGCAGCAACGGCTTTCCGTGGATAGACTTTCGCTATCCTCAAAAGGTTTATAAGAAAACCCTCTCCGACAAAAACGGTATTGTCAGCGTTTCCGTCGGTCAGCATATTACCGTGCGTTTTTCCGATACCGCCGGCACGAGGGGCAGAGGCTGGTCGCCCGATACTATGGCTAACGACCATAACCGTTTTGCCGAAAACCTCAATTTCTCGGCGCAGTGGGAAACCGTCCGCGAAAAGGACGCGGAAATTAAATATACGTTTATTACGGGCTGGAACGAGTGGGTTGCCACCAAAATGTATCGCCCCGATTTGAATCCCGCCGATCCCTATCTCACGGTTGACCAATACAACGACGAATTCAGCCGCGATTTAGAGCCTACGCGGACGGGAGCGTTAAAGGATAACGGCTTTTTACTCTCTCATAAGGAGGTTCGCGACTATAAGCTGTCGGAGGCTAAGCATTACAAATATCCGGAGCTTTCGCCCTCTTTAACGGACGCGTCCGACCCCGCGTGGAACAGCGCGGCGGTCTATGAGGACTTTGTCGGCGAGGCTATCGCGCGTGATTATCCGCGTATGGATAACCTTTTAAATCTCACCGATGACTCCAACCGCAACGACATTGCCGAAACCCGAGTTGCGCGTGATAAGGAATATCTGTACTTTAAGGTTACGTGCGCGGCGAATATCACCGCCCCGGCAAGCGCGGACAAGGGCTGGCTTAATATTCACATAAACACGCGCAATTCGGGCGAAAAAGACGCTTTGGGCTATCAATACAGAATCAATTCCTCGGTCAGCGACGGCAAGGGGGAAATCCTGCGCGCGCTTAGCGACGGCAAGAGCGAAAAGGCGGGCGGCGCGGATATATTCCTTTCGGGTAAATCCGCGGTTATACGCGTTCCGCTGTCGGCTTTGTGCCTCAGCGACAGAAATTACGAGATAGATTTTAAGGTAAGCGATAACGTGAATCAAAATAACTTTCTTAATTTCTATACTACGGGCGATTGCGCGCCTTGCGGACGCTTAAATTATAAATTCGGATATTAAGGGCTGAAGCGATATGAAAACCGTTAAAGAATTTGTGTTCCCCGTCGCCGTTACGGATTGCGGCGGGGCGGTTAAGGGCACCGAGCGCCTTAAAGAGCGGACTGTCTTGCAAATAGGCTTATCCGAAAGCTATTGCGCGGAATTGCCCGTCGGCGCATTTATAGTTCTTGATTTCGGACGCGAGCTTTCCGGCGGCGTTAGAATTTTAAACTATCATGGCGGCGGCATGGCGCGTCTGCGCTTAGGTGAAAGCCTTGCGGAGGTAAATTCCGCTTTGAACGAAAACTATTCGGGCAACGACCATTCTACGCGCGACGCGGAGGTTTATATTTCTTCATATTCCGATATGGAGTTTTTTCAAAGCGGCTTCCGTTTTGTGCGTCTTGACCTTTTAAGCGGCGAAACGCTTAAAATTAAGAGCATTACGGCGGCGTATACCCATGCCGACATTGCCCGCGGGGGTAATTTTTTGTGTAGCGACCCGCTTGTAAACACTATATTTGAAACGGCGGCGCGAACGTTAGAGCTGAATATCCAAAATAATATGCTGTGGGACGGCGTTAAGCGCGACCGCCTTGTTTGGGCGGGCGACCTTTACCCCGAAATTCTCGCCGCGACGGGTTTGTACGAGGACACCGAGTTCGCCGATAATTCTATCGCTTTTCTTGACGCATCCACGCCGAACGGGGAGTTTATGAACGGTATGCCCGCTTATTCTATGTGGTGGATAATCCTCCTTTGGGAGTATTATCTGCATAAGGGCGATAAAAGCTTGCTTGTAAAATACGCCCCCCGCGTTTTAGCGGAAGTCCGACTTTTTGCCGAAAAAAGCCGCGGGAATATACTCTTTTTAGATTGGGCTACCCATGACAAGGCGGACGAGGCATCGGGCGTAGCCGCCATAGAATTTCGGGCGCTGCAATGCGCCCGTCGTATATTGACCGAAGTCGGCTTAACACGCGAGGCGCTCGCGTTGCCTCAGTTTTCGGGCGGACTCCTTTCGGACGGAGCCGCTTTCGGCGGCGCGCAATCGGCGGTTTCAAGGCAAGCGGCGGCGTTGCGCCTTTTATTCGGCTTGCCGCAGGACGCGAGGGTTGTGACGGCGGGCGGCGCTAAGGGTATGTCCGTCTTTATGGGATATTTCATCTTAAAAGCGCTCGATAGGGCGGGCGGCGACGGCGGCGTTTCCGCTTTTAACGTTATGCGCGAATATTACGGCGGTATGCTTAAATTAGGCGCCACGTCCTTTTGGGAGGACTTCGATATCGAATGGCTCAAAAACGCTTGCCCGATAGACCGCTATCCAAAGGCGGGCGAGGTTGAACCGCACCGCGTTTACGGCGAGCATTGCTACAGGGGCTTTCGACACAGCCTTTGTCACGGTTGGGCGGCGGGCGTTATTCCCTATATACAGCAAGCGGTTATGGGAATAGAGGTCTTATCCCCGGGCTGTAAATCAATTTCCTTTAACCCGAGGGTCAATCTCTTGAAACGCGCGCGCGCGACGTTTCCGACGCCGCTGGGCATAATTGCCGCGGAGTTCGAAAACGGAAAAAGCGACGTCAATGTTCCTAAGGGCGTTAGGGTTGAAAGCGTAAAAACTTAAAGGTTGAAAACATTCTGTTCTTAAAGGGAAATATTATAATTTATAGAGGAGTGACAATGCTTAAACGGAGCGATTATTCTTTTAATACCGATACGGGAGAATTTACCTTGTCCGCGTTCGAGACGGGCAAGGATTGGGAAAACAAGCTCTGGAACGATTCGGGCTATCAAATGACGGTTACTCATTCGGGTTGTGCGTGGAGTCGTTTTATAGACGACCGCAACAGGCAAAAAGTTTTGAATTGTCCCAAAGCCAATTTCGTTTACATTCGCGACGACGATACGCGCGACTATTGGAATCCGGGAGTTTACCCCTCTTACAACGTTCCCGACGAATATCGTTGCGTTCACGGACAGGACTATTCGCTCGTTTCTGGAACACGCGGCAAAATTAAAGCCGATATAGAATTTATGACGGAGAGGGACGCGCCCCGCGAGGTTTGGAAAATTACGCTACGAAACGGCGACGGGAAGCCGCGCCGCATAAGCGTATTCGGTGTGACCGCGTTCGATATGAACGGCTTCGAGCAAAATATCTATTACAGCTCGGCTACTACCTCCGCCACGGAATATATCGAAAATGCGAACGCGGTCTTTTGCGGTATGCAAAATCCCTATTCGCCGTTTGAAAAGGATTGCGGCTTTATTATGTCGTCTGAAAAACCGTCGGGGTACGACGGCAATTTGGAAGCTTTTTTGGGAACCGTCGGCTCCCATTCGAAACCCTTTGTTTTGGAAAACGGCTTAGACTGTTCCAATTCCTCCGCGACGGTACGTATGCGCTCGGGAATCTTACAAAACAAATTTACTTTAAAGGCGGGAGAGGAAAAAAGCTTTTATTATATTTTAGGCTTTACCGATTCGGCTAAAGCCCTTGTCGACGGCTTCGGCGCGTATATAAAGAGCGCGGAGAAATTGTTTGCGGACAGGGGGAAAAGCGGCGGCTTTCGATTGCGGACGTCTTGCCCAGAGGCGCGTTTCAACCGCATTATGAACTTTTGGGCGCAGAAGCAGGTTTCCTTCTGCCGCATAGGCAAGAAAGCCGTTCGGGATAACGCGCAGCTTGCCGTGGGAATTTTGAATTTTAACCCGCCCTTGGCTAAGACCGTTTTGGAGGAATGCCTTCGATATCAATACTCCGACGGACACGCGGTGTTGACTTATTATCCGTATTTAGAAAAGGACGTATATTCCGACCCCGCGTTTTGGCTTGCGACGGCGGTTTGCGAATATATAAAGGAAACGGGCGACTTCGATTTTTTAAGCGCGGAAATTCCCTATTTAGATACCGGCGCGGCTTCCGTTCTCGGACATTTGAAAAAGGTCGCCGATTGGTATACGGATAAGGCGCATTACGGGCAAAACGGCTTGCCGCTCATTATGCGCGCCGATTGGAACGACGCGCTGAATATTCCCGACGAGAACGCGGAAAGCGTCTTTATGGCTATGGCGGTATGCTTCGGCTTATCCGAGCTTGCCGCCCTCCTTACGCGGACGGGGGATTTTAAAGGCGCGGAGCGTTACGCCGCCTTTGCCGAAAAGCTTAAAAAGACAATCAACGAAAAGGCTTATAACGGCGAGTATTATATACGCGCTATAAGCAAATTCGGCAAGGTAGGCGACAAGGACGCCAAGAACGGCGGCGCGGTTTACATCAATCCTCAAACGTGGGCGGTTTTGTCCGGTGTTGCGGACGGCGAGCGCCTAAAAAGCGTTGTATCCGTTATCGACGCTACGGAAACCGACGAGGGAATTCCGTTATGCTCTCCGCCCTATTCAAAATACGACGCTTCGGTGGGGCGTATGTCGGGTATGCTCGCGGGCGTATACGAGAACGGCGGCATTTACAATCACGCCGGGTGCTTCAAGGTAATGGCGGATTGCCTTTTAAAGCGCGGTGAACATGCGGCGGCTACGTTGCTTAAAATCATTCCCGACGGAGAAAAAAATCCGAGCGATATTACGACTACGGAACCCTATGTCTTTACGAACTGCTATTTAAAGCACGGGAGCGTGGATATGAAGGTCGGCTTTTCGTGGCAAACGGGAACCAGCGCGTGGGGACTTAGGTGCTATTACGAGGGAATTTTGGGCTTAAAGCGAACCTATGACGGGCTTTTAATAGACCCCTGCTTCCCTAAGGCGTGGAAAGAGGCAAGCGCAATCAGGCGCTTTCGCGGCGACCTCTTGAATATAAAATTCATTAACCGCGGCGGCAAGGGCGTTAAGATTATAGCCGACGGCAAAGCCTTAGAGAGCGGGCTTTTGCCCGTGTTCGGAGATGGAAAGGAGCATGAAATATTTGTCGAGCTTATTTGACGCTTTGCGCGGCTTAAAAAATCCGTCCGCCGCCTTTCGAGGCAAGCCCTTTTGGGCGTGGAACGGCAAATTAGATAAGAACGAGCTTTTGCGCCAAATCGACCTTATGGCGCAAATGGGCTTCGGCGGCTTTTTTATGCACTCGCGGACGGGCTTATCGACGGAATATTTAGGCGACGAATGGTTTGCGCTTATCAGGGCTTGCGCCGAATACGCAAGCTCCAAGGGTTTGGAAGCATGGCTATACGACGAGGACAGGTGGCCCAGCGGAACCGCGGGGGGGCTTGTGACTCAAAACCCCGAATACGTTATGAGCTTTATTTCGCGCTATGACGACGATTGTCCGAGCGGCACGGATAATTCGCGCAACGGGGCAAATCCGCTTTCCGTTCTCGCGCGGTTTGCCGTTAAGAACGGGCGGGACTATTACAGGGTAGACGGAAGGAGCGGGGTAAAGCCGGGTTATTCCTATTGTGTGTTTGCGCGGGAGACAATGGAAAAAAGCGGTTTCTATAACGGCTCCGCATATCTTGATACGATGAACCCCGACGCGGTGCGGGCGTATTTGAACTCCACGCATGAAAAATACAAGCGCTTTTGCGGCGATTTATTCGGGAACGCTATCAAGGGAATTTTTACCGACGAGCCGCATAGGGGCGCGCTTTTTACGGGCTTCGGGCTTTCTAATAAAAACCGCTTCAAAATGTGCCCTTATACGCCCGCGCTTTTTAGCGAACACAAGAAATTATGGAACGAGGAGCTATCCGATAAGCTGCCCGAATTGTTTCTCGGCGAGTTCCCGAATACCGTAGCCTTTCGTTATATAGAAACGGTACAGCGGCTGTTTATAGACGCCTATGCTAAACCCTGTCAAAATTGGTGCGCGCAAAACAAGCTTTTGCTTACGGGGCATGTTTTGCACGAGGATTCGCTTACGGCGCAAACCTCCCTGTCGGGCTCGGTTATGCGCTTTTACGAATTTATGGACTACCCCGGAATAGATAATTTGACCTTACACAATAATTGTTATCATGCCGTTGCCGCGTGCGCGTCGGTTGCGCGGCAGCTTAATAAACCCTTTGTTTTAAGCGAGATGTACGCCGCATCGGGTTGGGATGCCGGGCTTGAACAGTTTAAGCAGGCGGGCGATTGGCAAGCATTTTACGGAATAACCCTGAGATGTCCGCATTTATCTATGTACTCTATGGCGGGAGAGGCGAAAAGGGACTATCCGTCGAGTATTTTACATCAATCTGGCTTGGAAAGGGACTTTAAGTATTTAGAGGATTATTTTTCACGTCTTAATCTTTTAACGGTTGAGTCCGAAAGGCTGACCGACATTTTGGTTATAAGCCCGATAGAAGCTATGCGGCTTTTTGTGAACGAGGGCTGGGCGCAGGGCTTTTCGCTTAGGGATAAAGCGGCTTCGGACGCAGAGGAAAAGCATTTAAAAATATTTGAAGAATTAGCGCAAAGGCATATTGCGTTCGACTATGCCGACGAGGATATTTTAGCGCGGTTTTACTCCGTCAATATATGCGAAAGGGCTGATAACGAAGCGGATAAAAACGGCGATGAAAACGGCGGCAAGGGCGGAGCGCCCGTTTTCAGAATCGGGAACGCAGAGTATAGGGAAGTTCTCGTTTGCGGCGAACCGATAAGGGAGACGACGGGCATGGCGCTTGCCGAATTTGAGAGAAAAGGCGGCATAGTCCGCTATAATTGCGCGGATATAGTTTCGCGGCATATATTGAGCGCGGATAAAGGGCTTGCCGTTCAGGCGCGGAAATTTGCGGATGGGTATTTGCTTATCGCTATGAATTTTGACCGCGAAAGGGATTTAATCGGAACGCGGATTCAAACCGCGTTCAAAGGTTTTTATGCGGAGGAAATAGATATGTTAAAGGGCGAAACGACGGGCGCGGTCTTTGACGCAGAGATAATACAAGCGGATATTTACAGAGGACGGGAACGCGTTTATATACTTAGAAAAGGAAGTCCGGACAAGGGAAAAAACGATAAGGAAAGGCAAGAGGCAAAAGAGAATGAGAGAGAAATCACGACCGTAACGCTTAACGGCGAATATCCGTATGAGTTGCTTTGCGATAATGCTTTACCGCTTGACAGAGCTTCAATCTTTAAAGACGGAGAAAAGTTTTTTGAGGGAGATATTTTAGAGGGGGATAGGCGGTTGCGCGAAAAATTGGGAATAGAAGCGCGCGGCGGAGAGATGCCGCAACCGTGGTTTATAAAAAAGAATAATCCCGCCGCCGACGCGGAATTGTGCGCCGTCGAGGTTCGGTATGACTTTGAAATCGACGCGCCGTTCAAGAAAGAAAACGGAGCGATATCGAAACTTAAAAAAGAAGTGGCACGGAAAAATGCGCCCCTTCCGTATAAAAAAATAGCGCTTGCCGCAGAGGGGGATTTTGAGGTATACGCGAACGGGCAAAGGCTTACGCCGTCGAATGAGCGGTGGATCGACGCTTGCTTTAAGACGTTCGATTTGACGGGCAAGGCGAAATCCGGCAAAAATATCGTTGCGCTGAAAGGGCGGTATACGCGCCTTTCGGGATTTGAAGCGGTTTATTTAATCGGCTCGTTCGGCGTGAGCGTGCCCGACGTAAAATCCTGTGCGTCTGCAAAAGCTCCGAATGGTTTTGGAAGGGCGCCGAAATTGATTGAGTTGCCCGAGAAACTCGCGCCTGAAAATTTCGGGGAACAGGGCTTGCCGTTTTACGGCGGCGGGATAAGGCTCTTTACGGGGGCTACGGGACGGTTTAGGATACGTATGGAGAAAACGCCTAATACGGCGGTTGTAAAATATATCGCGGGAGACAAAACCGAATACGCGTGCTTTTATCCGTATGAGGCGGAAATAGACGCAAGCGGCGGCGAATTGGTTGCGGAAATAGTTCTCTCGCGGCGCAATACGTTCGGACCTCTGCATCAAAGGGAATTGACAAGGTATTATTGCGACCCGAATTGCTTTGTGAGCGTGGAGGGGAATCTAAATATTTTAGATTAAGATCAAAAATACGCAACTAAGTTTCGCTATAGTCAGGATTAAACCAAAAGCACAGAGAGAAGGATTGGTTTTGATTCAAAAAGCAAATTTGCTTGCTTGCAAGGGCAAATTAGCGATGCCGACAAAGGTATTATTATCCTCCGCGGCTTGCCGCGAGAAGACGGCGAAGCCGTCGGGAGCAGGGCTTGCCCTGCGGGATAATATCCATTATTGGCTTAACAAAATAACAACGATATAGTTATAAATAGTCGCCTATTTTTTCATGCTCTGCGTTTGTGGGTTTAGTCCCGAGAACGCGGGGCTTTTTTTATTTCCGCTTAAAATATTCGCCTTAAAAGACTCCGCGAAAAACTAAAAAATTTTGTGGAGGTTTTTGGCTATGAAAATCAAGTATT
>JAITNT010000256.1 GCA_031290295.1 Clostridiales bacterium | reverse complement strand
CTAGCGCGCGGGGGGTTCGTACTTCGCCACTCTTACCACGCTGTGCCTTAGCACCCTGTCGCCCGCCGTGTAGCCGCGCATGAATACGCCGACCACCGTGTCCGATTGCGACGAGTCCGCCGTCCCGACTACCTCTATGGCGTTATGCAAGCCCGGGTCGAACGGCTCTCCCAGCGCGGGAATCTCGGTGACGCCCTGCTCGCCGAAGGTCTGCATGAGCTTCTTGAGTATCATTTCCACCCCCGCCCTTACGTCGGGCTCGCGGATTATCTCCAGAGCCTTTTCGATTACGTCGGCTACGGGGAGGAATTTCTCCGCCGTTTCCGCCGCGCCCTCCTCGCGCGCCTTACGCACGCTCTCCGCGTTACGCTTACGGAAGTTATCGAACTCCGCTCTCAACCGCAAGGCGTCGTTGTACGTCTCGTCGGCGCGTTGCTTTTCCTCCGCGGCCAGACGCTCCGCCGTAAGAAGCGCGTCCTCGAGCCACGCTATTTGCCCGTCCTTATCGGGAACTTGCACACTTTGTTCGTTTTCGTTTAGTTTCTTTTTTGCCGCCATATCTACTCCTTGCCGTCATGGTCCGTATTATGTGTATTATAGGTGTTTTGTATAGAAATCGCTATGCCGCCGCTTTCGTTATCCGACGAGCCTTTGAGCGTTTGTGAAATATAGTCGAGGACGGACACCACCTTGGAATAATTCATCCGTATCGGGCCTATAACGCCCGCCTGCCCTATCGGCTTGCCGTCCACGATGTAATTAGCGGTGACGATCGCGCAATCGGAAAGCGCGTTACTGCTTTCGCGCCCTATGTTAATACTCAACTGCATATCCTCTCTCGCTTTTAGCACCGGAAAAAGCCGCTCGCGCCCCTCTAAAACGCCCATCATTGCCCGCGCCCTTTCCATAGAGTTGTATTCGGGCTGGTCAAATATCTTGGAAACCCCCTCGAGCATGAAATCCTCGGGACGCAGCTGATCGGAATAGTTGACTATTATTTGCATAACCGTATCGAAAAACACCTTAAATTCGCCGCAAACCTGCTCGATAACAGGGTCGGGGCTCGCCAAATCGGATATTTTGCGTCCGCGGAACGCCTCCAAAGTGAACCGCGCCGCCGTATCGAAATAATCGTCCGAAAGCTCGCCCTCTACCTGCACGGTAGAATCCTTGAGAACCCCTCTGTCCGTAACCACCACGACGAGCGCGGAATGCGGCGTGAGCTTGACGATACGGATATTTTCGATAATCGCGTCGTTCATATCGGAGGCTACGGCTATAGACGTGTAATTCGTTATTTCGCTGATAACCTTGGCGGTCTTACGCAAAACGTCGCCCATACCGACCACCTGATTAGAGAAATAACTCTTGATAAGGTCAAGCTCGGAATTAGTGAGCTTACGGCGTGGCATGAGCTTCTCTATATACAGCTTATATGCCTCCGGCGTGGGAACGCGTCCCGCCGAGGTGTGCGGCTGATAAAGATACCCAAGCTCCTCTAAGGCGGAAAGCTCGTTCCGTATAGTCGCCGAGCTAAGCTCGGGCAAATGCTTAGCCTGCACGTCGCTGCTGGAAATAGCCCGCGCGGTATTAATGTAGTCCTCTACAACCGCCTGCAAAATTCTTTCCTTGCGTACGGATATACTCATTTACCCCTCCTTTGGCGCTCGCCGACATTATCTTGATAGCACTCCGTTGCTTTGTTCACTAGCACTCTAGCCCTTAGACTGCCAACTCACAATAGAAATATACCATACGCCCTAAAGCGTTGTCAACTGTTTTTTGCAACATTTTGAAATTTTTTTGAAATTTTTTTCGAGGCGGTTAAAGCGAACGCGGCAATCCGGAAGCCGCTTGCTATATGCGGCAATGCGGAATGAGATAAAAGAATAAAATTAAACCGGATTCCTCCGGCGCTAAGGACTGATAGGGTTTCAATCGTATTAGGCACGGCTAGCATAGACATACATAGGGCTTTTCTTCACTCCGCGCCGAACAGGCTGTCTCACTTATGAGACAGCCTGTTCGGGGGTTGTGATAAAAAGCGGACGGCAACAAGACGTTCTCAACTGCGCGCCGGCATTGAAATAGTTGTGACATAGGTTATAAGTCAAATTACGCTATCTTTTTGCGTTTGAAAACGGCGACCAGCGCGAGCGCTCCCAAAATAGACAGCATTGTGCCCGCTGTTACCGCTCCGCCGCAACCGCCGCCGCCCGGGACGCCGGGCGCCTTTTCGGTAGTCGCCTTTACGGTCGCTTCCTCGGAGGCAAACGCCGAAGCGGTGCTCTTGAGTCTTACGGTAAACGTATACTCCGTTTCGGCGGCAAGCCCGGTAAATTCCGCCGTATCGACCCATTGCCCGTCGGCTAATTTGAACTCCGTTCCCGCGGGCGCGGTAAGGGTTATAGAATCGGCGGTAACCGTACTTGTAACCGTCGGGGCGGCGGGACGCGCGGGCAGCACAAGCGTAAACACCGCGCTCTGATTATTATTCTCATCCGCGGGCGCCCGGACGTACAGAGTCGCGCCGGGGGTAACGGCGCCGTTATTAGCGACCAAATTAGCCGCCGTCCAGGAGCCCGATACGCGGCTCACCTGTAAGCCGGTAAAGGTTATCGTAAGGTTTGCATAGTTAACGGTAACGTCCGCCGCCGTAGGCGTAGGCTTGATGCCTATTGTGCTTACGGACAGAGTAAATTCTGCCGATTCAAAAGCCTCCGCCGTCGCCTTAAACCTCGCGTGAAGAGTATACGCCGTGCCTACCGTAAGCTCGGTAAACGCCGCCCCGTCCTGCCACGTGCCGACCTCGGTCTCGGTGGAAAGCTTGTATTCTACGCCCGTAATCTCCGTAACCGAAATAGCCGTCGTGGTTCTCTCCGTCAGCGAAATACCCGCGGGCGCCTCGGGTTGAGGCACGACATAGGTCAAAACCGCGTCGGGGTTCGACGCCAGCCTTGCGTACAGGGTTTCACCCGGGACTACGGTATCGCCGCTCTCCAAAAGCACGCTGAAGGCGTCGCTTCTGGATACCTCTACCGAGGAGGCAAAGGCTATCGTCCTGTCCGCATAATCTAACGTGAGATCGCTTTCCAAAATCGTCGCGTTAGCGATAAACGTCATAGCGGGGCTGTACATTTCTTTCCTCAGCGAATTTCCCGAGCCTGTCGTCGGAATATACGCGGAAACCTTGACTACGGTGTTGGGGGCTTCTACGGCAAACGGCTCGGAATATAATATTTTATTTTCGCCGGCGGGATCGCTACCGTCGAGCGTATAATAAAGTACGGTCGCTATATCCGCGGACGTGCCGTTATTGTTACGCCTGACTTGTCCTTGGGAGGTAATGGATATAAGCCCCCCCCCCCGCGCTTTCGTCGAGGCTTACGGTAAGGTCTCTGTAATCGTACACGCAAACGTTACTTATGTTGCCGTCGTATGTGCTGCCGCCGGTAAGAACAAGCGTCATATAATTCTGATTTGTACCGCCCGCAAACATATTATAAGTACCCGTACAATTCGTGCTTTTATAAATCTGGCTGTTGTTAAGTATCACCGTGCTTGCGTTACCGGTAAAAATCGTGGTAGAGGCGGAACGGTAACGGTAATCGGTAAGGGTACAGTCGTTCATAATCAGGGTATGGCGTCCGTTAGCGCTGCCCGCGAAGCCGCCGGTAGCGCTTGTCATGCCGTTGGCGCACAGGGTAAAGTCAAAATTTTCAAAGGTAACTACGGACGGCGAGGTTGCGCCCGAATTAAAATAAAACATTTCGTCGGCGGAAACGTCGCTGTTGGCGTAAGAGCCGCTGCCGACGGCCACATCATCCTTAACGCCGGCGTTGATAGCCACCCTGTCTCTGCCCGGCGCGGGACGGTAGGTGACGTTCACGCCGGGATGCGCTACGCCCCATTCGCTGTACCCGACCTTGATAATATACGCGAGATCGACGGCGGCGGCATCAACGTATACGATATATTTGTCGCCATTCGCTCCGGTGTCTCCGTAAAGTCCGGTAGCGATATTCGCCCCGATATTAGCAAAGCCCCACCCGTCGTCGGTTAACGTCTGCTCGATAACGTCCCCCGCCGCCTTAGCCCTTAACGGGCTTGCGGTCAGACCGGGCAAAACGGTAATCGATACCGCAAATGCCAGTATAACCGCTATCGGCGCGAACCTTAAACACTTCTTCTTTTTCATTTTTTTTAGACTCTCCTTTTGATAATTTTTTTATATTTTTGCAAAACGCCGAAGCGTTTTGATAATTTTATCCGTCGGCAAGCTCATTTTCCCGCCGCCTGCCCCTAAAGCATATGAACAAAACGCCTGCGCAAATTATAACCGCGGACGCCGCGCCGCCGGAACCGCCCGCCGCGCTCCCGTACAACGAACCGCAACCGCCCGAGCCCGGAGACACGGGAAGCTGCGGATCCGGAATCAGCCCGTCGCCGCCGCCGTTGTCTCCCGGCACGTTCCCTTCGCCGTTGTCGCCGCCGCCGGTATCGCCGTCGCCGCCGCCGTCAGGAGGCAAGCCCTCCGTATCGTTAGCGGTAAGCCAGAGGTTATTGAGGACAATACGTTTAGAGGAAGCTATTTCGCCGGTGTTGCCGAATTTTATCGCGGGTAATCCGGTCGCGTCGTCTATAATCGCTATACCCAGACGGTATCTGCCCTCTTCCGAAACGGTATACGGAATATCCACCTCGAGGTTAGAGTCGGAATCGTCCGCCCACTCCCTAATATCCGCGTCCGATTTGACGGTTTCCAAAATATTTTGCTCTTCGTCGAGTAAATATACCTCTACCGAATACCCCGCCGCATAAAAGGGCGCCACGCCCTTGTTGGCGACGGTAATGCGCGCGTGCAACGCCTCCCCGCCTATCCAAACCGCGCTCCGGGACACCACAAAGTGATAACCCATTCGCTTATACACCGTATAAAGATTAGCTAACTGCGAGGCGTTGTAAGCCGTACTTCCGGAGGCGCTTGCGCTATAAGCGGTGCTTGGACCTAACCATGTGACGTGCTGCGTTTCTATTTGATTGAGCGTGTTGGCAAAATTCCTGACGTTTGCCGCGTTCGTATTAGTCGTGAAGCAGTCGCGCATAAGCGTACTAGAAAACGCGCTTATCTCTCCGCCGAACATCATGTTTTTCCACCAGTCGGCATAAGGAGGAGTATACTCTCCGGTCTCGGATTTATTAAAACCGTATTTCAGCGCGTCCACATACGTGGGGTGACTGCCTACTCCGCCCTCGCCGTAAATTCCGAAATAATCGTTATACAGCCCCCAGCCGTTATCGATAGCGATATTAGCGGGATATCTCATAACTATCTGCTTGTTTTCAAATGCCTCGAAGCATTCAAAAAATTCTCTCGACCGCGCTTCCATAGGATACATACCGACAAGCTCGTGATGCCGCTCGGGGTTACCCTTTATGCCGTTTTGATTGCCGTACATAGACTCTACGTACACCGTATGCAGCTCGCCCCAATGCCCTAAGCCTCCCAGCTGCGCCACCGCGATAAAGGGGTCGCCGTCGTAACGCTCCGCAAGCGCCGCGACGGCGTTTCTGAAGCCGTCAAGCAAGCTCTCGCTGTAATAGTTAGGGCTGAAACCGAAACGGTTATACCGGGTGTCGCTTGCCGATTCCTTGGCGGCGTAGTATATTCCCGCCTTGCTTGCGTCCCCTCCGAATTCCGCGACCGTTTCGTCGTAGACCCATGCGGGTATTTCCATGTGGTAGGCTCCGGCCGGCCAGGTTCCGTCGGTGTTTTGAGTGAGCGAGGTCTGCAACGGGTTATCGAGCAAAAACCTGATAATCAGATGCTTTCCCGCCGCCTTGGCGCTATTAAAGTTGTTCGTTTCAATACTGCCGAAATTGTATACGCCCTTAGTCGGTTCAAAATTCTTCCATTGAATTTCGGTGTAATACATATTGACCGGTTGAGCGTGCCCGCCCGCGGAATATCCGGTGAGATTCGGCGCCCAGCCCTTGAGCGGATTTTCAAAAACCGCCGCCGCGCCCGACAGCTCGCCGGGATTGAAAACATTGTCGGGCTCTCCCTCGGCGTCGGCGTAGACCCGTCCGCCCGCCGTCAACGCCGAAAGGATAATAAGCATAATCAAAGCTAACGCCGCCGCTTTTGCGCCGATGCGACTGATGAACGTATTTTTGTTAAGCATGCTGCCGATCACCTCCCGACCGTTAATTTCTTTGGTAAGTACCGCAAGCCGTTATGCGAAGCTCCGTTTACTTTTTCTTAAATATTCCGCCTAACTGCGCAAAGCTTTTTTTCTTCACGCCGAACCAAAATACCGAGAATCCGACCGCCGCCGCTATCACTACCGCGCCCGCCGCTATCCCCGCGATCGCTCCGCCGGGAAGCCCGTCGGGCGCAACGGGGTCGCCGCCGCCGGGAGGAGAAACCGCCTTGAGCCATATCGCCCTAACCTCGGTATCCCCGGCGACCTCCCAATACCCGATAGAATCCGTCCAGCCTATGAAGATATATCCGTCCCGTGTCGCTACGGGCGCGGCGGCAGACTGCATATAGGTTATCTCCTGCCGTAAAACGCCGCTTACTAACGTACCGCCGTTAAGATTAAAGGTTATTGTGTACTCGCGGAAAGCCCGCGCGTAATCCGCGGTGAAGCTTATATCACCCGTTACCTTGGTAACTCCCGCCTGAAAATCCTTCCAGCCGCTGAAAACATTTTTATAAACGCCCTCATACCATGTATCCGCCGCAAGCATTTGAGCGGGATCTAACACGGTGTCGTAGTCAAACCTTTGAGAGCCTATCAGCCCGCCCGCGTAATCGAGATAGCTTACGGAATATTTCCTGACAATTTGATTATAAACGGCGGTAACCGCCTTATCCGCCGTGATGTTCTCCAGGGATGAATCCCACCCGACAAACTCGTAATCTACCGAAACCGTCCTGTCGGGGCTTACGGGAACCGCGCCGTTATACGTCACCGAACCGCCCGCCGTAGTATCGACCTCGGCAAGCTTCGCGCCGTCGGTATTTTTGAAGGTGACAACCTTAACGTCGCCGGTTCTTACCGTGCCTATACGGTTCGCGCCTAATTCCGCGTTCCAAACACCGTCGTTAGCAAGCCTTACCGTGCGCAAATTGCCGTCCGTTATTTTTTCATCGGCGCCGTATATTCTCAAATAAATATCGTAAGCGCCGTCGGTATAGTTGACGCTCTCTTCCTTCATGTCGATTTCGAAGCCGAAATCAACAACGTCCGCGACCTTTTCATGACCGTTATCCGCCGCCAACCATTCGTTTAGATTAAGGTTGACATCCTGCCGATATGTTTTGGAGCCGTCTTTTTTGGCGAGAATTATCTGCGCTTTTTTGGAGTTAAGCATATTTCCGAAGCCGACGTTTTGAATTTTACCTTCAAACGCGAGTTTGCCGCCGCTTGCTGTCGAGGCGGTGTTTTTGGCATCGCGAAGAACAAGCCTGTAGCCGAGCCGGTTTTCGACATATTTGAACGCCGTCGCGCCCGCC
>JAITNT010000127.1 GCA_031290295.1 Clostridiales bacterium | reverse complement strand
ATATTCTATTTGCAATTAATTTTTTAGAAATACATTCTAATTGCTTGACGCCGCCATTTTTATTTGGTACTATGATTTTAAGAAACATGACACGCAAGGAATAAAGGCGGGGGACGAATTGAGTATGTATAAAAAATATAACTGGGTAAAGCTTCGGCGCGAATTCATCGTAGGCAACTGCAAGACCCTAAAAGAATTTGCCGAAAAAAAGAAAATCCCGTACGAGGTCGTACGCGTAAAGGCTCCCGGTTGGCGTTGCGCAAAAGAAACGATAAATAAACAAAATCAAAACAAAATCGAGGCGAAAATTTTAGCCGCGCAGGTCAAAGAGGAGGTTGACCGCAACACGCGGCATTTGCGCGTCGGCGACAATTTTCTTGAGTTTGTGGAGCAATTCACAAGGAACGCGCTCGAGACCGCTTCAACTAAGCCCGAAATAGGCATAGAGGGAGTCGAGCGGCTTATCAGGATAGCGGAGAGGGTGCAAAAAATGCAGCGGTTGGCGCTAGGGCTCGATAGGGACAAGCAGGAAGCGGCGGGTATGCTGCCCGAGCTTACGGTTTTACACGTTGCCGCGGAACAAAGCGAAGCCGAGGTTGAGGCGGCGGTTGACGGGAGCCGAGAGGGGGACGCATATGATAACGACGGCGTCCGCCGCTAACGCCGGCTTGAAGCGGGCGAAGTTTTATGACTTTTTGATGCGCAGACCCGCTGCGAACCAAATACTAGAGTTTGTCCTTTACGGCGGGCGTACGGCGGGAAAAACGCAGCATATAGCAAGCGAGATTGTGGAATGCGTATCTGAGCGCCCGGGCTTTAACGCGATTGCGTGCAGGGCGAACGTATCCGACCTTGCGGGGAGCGTACGCGCCGTAATTGTGAAAAAAATTGAGGAAGCGGGCTTGTCGGCGGACTACCGCGTTCCCGAAGCCGCGTTGACTATAACCAATATTAGAAACGGAAATAAAATCTATTTCCGCGCCTATGAAAAAGCGATAACCCGCACCAAAGGCGACGAACCGCAAGGCGACGTCGGCATTGTGTGGATAGAAGAAGCCAACGAAGCGCGCGACCCGCTATTTCTCGACGCGGCGCTTACGACCTACTATCGCTTTATGCCGCGAGGACGCGTGTTTTACAGCTTTAACCCTATGCCGCAACCGTCGCATTGGAGCCATGATTATTTTGCTAAGAAAAAACTCTCTAAGGACACGGTATATCGGCGGTGTAATTGGACTCACGTTGCGCGGCTGCTGTCGCCCTCCGTTTTGCGGAAGATTATAGACGCGAAACGGGCGAACCCTAAATACTATGCCTTTTGGTACCGGGGCGAGCTTGTGAGCTTTGACGGGCTTATATTTCCGCAATGGGACAGGGCGAAGCACTATGTGCCGCCGGATCGTTTCTTGCGGTCGATAAGGGCGGGAGATATTCCGCGTCTTTTATTATTTGCGGTAGACGGCGGTACAAAGCGCGATATGACGGCGGTCGCGCCGTTGTGCTTTATGCGATCGCGGCAACTTGTATTGCTCGACCGGTATTACCATAACCCGATTAAAACGATGCCGATTGCGCCCGGTCGGCAGGCGGGATACATAAACGCGTTTGCCGACAAGGTTACGGCGGACTATCCGGAATTAGCGGGCGTCCCGATTGCGTTCGTATTTGACAGCGACGGCGGAAGTCAGGAGATATTATTGCAGCTGCGGCACGCGCATAACCGTACGGCTTGCGCGGTGGCAAAAAAGCATGTGTGGCAGGATATATACAAATTTCAAGACCTTTTGGACGCAAATATGTTTTACGCCGTAAACACAAACGGCTACCGCGACTATGAAGCGGGGCGTTTTATTCATACAGACCCGTTTATTGACGAAATAGAGAGCTATTGCTTTGACCCGGTTACAAACGACGTTAAAAGCAACCAAGTCGACCACATGCTGAAGGCGATAATTTACGGTGTCAAAAGCCTTTACGCCGATCCGCGGCTGCATACGGTTAACCTCGATTTCTTAAAGCAAATCGACATATCGGCGAATTTTTTGTTTTAAGGAATATTAAATTAACGTAATGATTGACATACGGAGCGTTTTGGGATATTATTGTAACAAAAGATATAGTGTCGGTAAATATGCGTGGATACGGTGTTTCGTATCGGTACAAGGAGTAGACATGGGGCATAGAAAAAAAGCCGCAATTAAATTTATTCGTAGTAACCTCATGTTATTGCTGTTCGTTCTAATTTCCGTTGCGGTAGCATTAATGGGTCTGTATTCGGCAGTAAGCGTGTACCGCTCGGGCGCGCTTGTCGTCGAGAATACGCGTGCGCGCTTAGTTTCCGTCAGTAAGGATTTAGCGCGGCTCGTAGCGGCGGAGAAGCTTGACGAGTTTCAAGAGGCGGATGATGTGGAGCTGCAAGAATATCTTGATATCAAGGAGTTGCTCGTCAACTTTGCGGAAGAAAAAGGCGTGCTCTACGCTTATTATTTGAGGTTTTATGAAGAAACCGACGACTATAAATTTATTGTGGACAACGACTATTCGGAGGAGCACGTCGGGTTAGATACCGAATCGATTGCCAGAGAGTCGGCGCCCGATAAGGCGTTGGCGGGAGAAGCTAATTGCGTGGAGCTTTCCAGTTATTCTGTAGGCTGGGACGGTCTAATATCCGCCTATGCGCCGGTTTACGGCAACGACGGCAAGATCGCGGCAGTAGCGGGCGTCGATATATACGACGATACGATCAAGACGATTTATACTAATAACGTCATTATGAGTGTTCTGCTTTCCGTCGCGCTTGCGGGAATGCTTGCTTACGGAATTTGGAGTATTATGCTTTACAAGCGCAAAGCCGAGCTTGCGGACGGCGCGAACGTGGCTAAGAGCGCGTTTCTGTCAAACATGAGCCATGAGATGCGCACCCCGATGAACGCCATTGTCGGGCTTTGCCGTATGGCGTCAAATTCGGATGACGTCGGCGAAATTAAGGAGCATCTGAATAGCATAAGCGTGTCGTCGGCGCATCTTAGGCATGTTATAGACGATATTTTGGACTTATCGAAGATTGAGTCGGGCAAGCTGAGCTTGGAGATAATATCGCAGGATTTTAGGAAGGAGTTAAATCTTGTCCAAAAAATTATGCGTCCTCAAACCGACGCCAAAAAACAAAAATTTCTCTATGAAGTAGATCCGCAAATACCGCAAAATCTGTATTTTGATTCCACGCATCTGCGTCAGATAATCGTAAATTTTATGTCTAATGCGGTCAAGTTCACGCCTGAGGGCGGCGAAATCGCCCTAACGGCAAGGCTTGCAGAGGAAAGCGCCGCGCAAGGCGAATGCCGGGTACGCTTCGGCGTTAAGGATAACGGAATCGGTATAGACGAGAAATACATAGGCAAGCTTTTTAAGCCGTTCGAGCAGGGCGACGGCAGCGTCACGAGAAAATACGGCGGAACGGGCTTGGGTCTTACTATTTCCAAACAATTAGTCGAGCTTATGGGCGGCAAGATTTCTCTGGTCAGCGCGTTAGGCGCGGGCAGCGAATTCTCTTTCATATGCGGCTTTAAGGTCGCGCCGAAAACGGCGGAGGAGACGGAGGCGGAGGAAAAGATTGATTTGACCGGCAAACATATTTTACTGGTCGAGGACGTGGAAATTAATCAACTGGTCGCAAGAGACGTTTTCGAGCATATGGGCGCGAAGGTCGAAACGGCGGACGACGGGCTTCAGGGCTATGAGAAATATTGCGCCGCTCCCGACCTATACGATATAATATTTATGGACGTGCAGATGCCGGTTATGGACGGTTACGAGGCGACAAAAAAAATACGCGCCTCCGGGATACCCGCCGCCGCCGCCGTTCCGATTATTGCGATGACCGCAAACGTATTCAAAGAGGACATCGAGAACGCGCTTAACGCGGGAATGAACGCGCACGTCGGCAAGCCTTTCGAGGTCGAGCAGGTAGAAAGCGCGTTAAGAAAAGCGATTAAGTGAATTTACGGCGGCTTACTCCCGGATATAGTGCCTTTTATAAATTTACCGGGTTCAAAACACTTGATTTGCAAACGGATAAGTATTAGAATATTGTTTTGGATAAAATAAGATAAAATACATACGGTAGTAGAGATGAAAATTGGTTTTGTAAATACTTTTGCGGCGGGGGGTAATCCTACGGTCGCGCCGGGCTACGGCTTCGGTATCGGTTCGTTCGAGGTAACCGATACTATGATTTCCGCCGCCGTCGTAACCGTTATTCTGCTTGTTTTTGCGCTCGTCGTGCGTTTCGCGTTTATTCCGCGTTGGAATAAGTCAAATTCTACGGGCGGGTTCAGAATGCTTCTTGAGGGCACGGTCGGCATGTTCCAAAGAGAAGCGGAGGCTAAGACCGAGCATTATTCGGCTTTTACAGCCGCATGGTATTTCGGCGCGTCGTCGCTTATTTGCGTGGGGACGCTGTTCGATCTGGCGGGTCTACGCCCTCCGGTTTCCTCTCTGGGGCAGACGTTGGTATTAGGGCTTTCTACCTTTGCGTTCGTGCACGTTTTGGGCTTTGTGAAGAAAAAGCAGCGCAGGCTGTTGCACTATCTTAATCCTATAACCCTGATTACCGACGCGGTTGTGCCGTTCTCTATGGCGCTGAGGCTTTTCGGCTCGGTGTTTTCGGGGTATCTTATCATGCACCTGCTGTACTCCGCTATACCGTTAGTCGTACCCGCCGTCGCGTCGATAATATTTACTCTTTTTCACGCGTTTATACAAAGCTACGTCTTTATGTTGTTGTCGATGAGCTTCATACAGGAAGCGATCGAGATTCAGCCTAAGGCGCCCAAGGAGCGGAAGCATAGGGGCGCGCCGCAGCCGGAAAACTAAGTAACCCCTTTTTACTTTTAGAAAAAACTTATATATAGGAGATAAAAAATGTTTGCACAGCTTATTACGTTATTACCGTTCATTGCGGCGGGAGATTTGGCGCTTGTAGGCGCGGGTATCGCGGTATTCGCGGGCGTCGGCGCGGGTATCGGTATCGGTATCGCTACCGGCAAGGCGGTAGAGGCTATTGCCCGTCAACCGGAGGCAAGCGGCAAAATTCAAACCGTTCTGTTGCTCGGACTCGCTTTCGCGGAAACGACGGCTATTTACGGAACCTTCATCGCTATCATGATAGTAACGGCGTAGCATAAGGAAAGCGGTATCATATATGAATACAGGACTTATTATTTTAGCCGCGGAAGAAGGCGGCAGCCTGCTTGAAAATTTAGGGCTGGACAACCCGTTGGAATTGCTTTTTTATGCGGTAAATCTTATCATTCTTGTGGGCGGCTTGTATTTGCTGCTGTTTAAGCCCGTAAAGAAGCTGATAACCAAGCGCAAGGAAACGCTCGCCGCGGTCTACAACGAGAACGAGAAGCTAAACAAGGAAGCGCTCGAGCTGAAGCATAAGTACGAGGAGGCTATCGCGACAACCTGCCGTGAGGCGGCGGAATCGGCTTTCGGCGTTACTAAGGCGGCGGAAGGCCGCGCCGACGAGATTATCGCCGCCGCAAAGCAAAAGGCGGACGATATCATAGAGGCGGCGGAAGCGGAGGCGGTCGCCGAGCGGAAACGCCTTTCTAACGACTTTAAGCATCAGATTATGGATCTTGCTATCGAGGTTGCGGGGACAATTCTTGAGCGCGAGGTAAGCTCTGAGGATAACGATAAAATTATCGAGGAAGCTCTCGGGCGGTGGAAAAACTGATGAAAGCTATTACGGTAATTTCCGGCGCGCCGTTGTCAACCGCCCGAAAGGAACAAATCGAAACGGTATTCAGGCGTAAGCACGAGGGTACGGACCCGGAGTTCGTTTACGACGTGGATTCCGGGATTATCGGCGGCATAATGATTATCGACGACGGCGTGTATTACGACGGAAGTCTGCGAAGTCAGCTCGAAAAAATGAGGCAGAGGCTGCAATGAATGTAGATTTGAAGGAAATAAACAACGAATTCAAAAAATCCGTCAAGGCGTTCAAAAGAGATTACGACGTTCTGCCCGTAGGCAGAGTAATTTACAGCGGCGACGGCGTTATAAAAATCGACGGGCTTACCGACGCGAAGTACGGCGAGCTTTTGGAGCTGCCTAACGGAATGGAGGCTTTGACGCTTAACCTTGAGGAAAACGAGGTCGGCGCGATACTTTTCGGCGACGAACAGAACGTGTCCGTGGGTATGCTCGCTAAGGCGAGCGGCCGTATCGTAGAGGTTCCCGTAGGCGACGCCGTTCTCGGTCGCGTGGTAAATCCGCTCGGCGATCCTATCGACGGACAGGGCGTGCTTGTCAGCCGCAAGTTCCGTCCTATCGAAGCGCCCGCGCCCTCTATTAACGACCGAGGCAAGGTAAATACCCCGTTGCAAACGGGTATAATCGCGATAGATTCTATGATACCGATAGGCAGAGGACAGCGCGAGCTGATTATCGGCGACCGTCAGACGGGCAAAACCGCTATCGCGCTCGATACGATTCTTAATCAAAAAGGCAAGAACGTCATTTGCGTTTACGTTTCTATCGGGCAGAAGGCCTCGTCAATCAGCAGTATCGTGCATACGCTTACCGAGAACGGCGCAATGGAGTATACCTGCGTGGTTTGCTCTACCGCCAAGGATTCCGCGCCGTTACAGTATATAGCGCCTTACAGCGGCTGCGCAATCGCCGAGGAATTTATGCACGGGGGGCGCGACGTACTCGTCGTGTACGATGACTTATCTAAGCACGCGGTGGCTTACCGCGCGATGTCGCTTCTGTTAAAAAGACCGCCGGGACGCGAGGCGTTCCCGGGCGATATTTTTTATCTGCATTCACGCCTTTTGGAACGCGCGGCTAAGCTGAGCGACGCC
>JAITNT010000094.1 GCA_031290295.1 Clostridiales bacterium | reverse complement strand
TTCATATGCAAGCATAGTCTGCCATTGAACGTCGCGCATTGTCATCCACGTCAACTCCGGGTCCTCCGACGTGGCAAACCGGACAAGCTGTTGAGCGATAAAGGGCAGATTTTCATCCTCGAAAAAGGCGCGGTAGCTTGACGCATACTCGCCGAACTGACTGAGGTAATCGGCGGCGACAGACTGCCTGACGTTGGCTTCGCCTTGATACCAAATCACGCCGCCGATAGTGTAACCGACGATATTGTGAATCATTCCGTTATAATAGCCGGAGGCGACGGCGCCGCCTATTTTGTCCGTATGGTCGTTTACGCGGTCAAACGACTCTTCCGCAAGCCATTCCTCGATTGCGGAGCTGCTTACAGCGGATTGAATTATCCCTATCACAATACCGTCGCCCAGCATTTTTTGCAGATTAGAAGCAAACGCCATGGCGTAAGCGCTGTAATCCAATGCCGACGTAAGCCCGGTAAACCTTGACCATGTCGCCGGGGTGGCAAAGCCCGATTGCGGAGTGAACGCGCGGCATCTCGGCACATACAGTCCGCGAATCTTGTTCCAATTGCCGAATTGCGCGTAAGTGACCTCGTTGGTCGCGTCCTTGTTCTTGACGTGCCTGACGCTGACCTCCATATTAGACTGCCCCGAAGCCAGCCACACCTCACCCACTATCACGTCGTGATATGTAAAGCTTTGCGCGCCGCAAGTAACGCTCAGGTCGCCCGAAACATTCGCCGCCATCGCGTCCAAATACACCGCCCACCCTGAGGACGCGACCGTACCCCGCTTGACTTGCCCGCCGAAGGCTACGGATATCTCGGCGCCCGCGGCGCCGCCTGTTCCAAAAATCTTGACGCGCTTTCCGCGTTGGAGCACCATATTGTCGGAGAACGCCGGGGATACCGTGATCGTTTCAGCCGCAACCGCCGCGCTTATCGGTAAAGCGACGCCGCCGCCTACGTTCCCGAAAGCAACATAACAAAGCCCGCTAATAAGACAGATTGCCAATGCGATCGCTGACAATTTTTTCATATTCCTTTCTTTCAATTTTCCCCGTACCTCCGTCTATTATTTGCGTTAAGATTCTTGCCGCGTCGTCGTCCGCTATGTTGAGCTTCAGTAACCGATGCGGTCCGTTCCCCGCTTCGAACGTTGTCCGTCCGCCGTCGTCTATATGCACGGTTCCCGGTTCCGACAGGCTAAAAATTTCGCTTTCCTCTCTAAACGCGTACAGCGTCGCGATAAGATCCCAACTGCTTCTGTTAATAAAACCCTTGATTCTGTAAAGCTCCGCCATAGGCGAGGCAATATATTTTTGTGTAAATACGTCGCCTGTCAAAATGTTTTTGCCCAGATTAAAATCGGAATAGACAATCGGAATACCCGCCTCCGCCACAACCTTAGCGGATGCGATGTCCGTCGCGATATTGAACTCCTCCATTCGGTGATTTCCGCCGTGCAAATAGTATTGCTCATCTTGTTCAAAAAAGCCGCCCATAACGACTAACTTATTAATTTTCTTTATATTGGCGGGATAATCTTTGAGAAACCTCGCATAATTATTTTGCTGACCGATAGCGACCAGGGTGACTCCGCCGTCCGCCTCTCCGCCTAAAAGCTCGTTAAGCAGGGCGGCGGCGTCCTGCAATTGTACGGCGCAGCCCCGCCCCATCGCATAAACGCCGCGGCGAATGTACCGCCTAACGTCGTCGTTGTTGTTGTCCGCCACGCCTATAGGAAAGCTGTTGCCGTAATATCGGTTAATCAAATCGACGCAAGCCGCCGTTTCTTTTTCCGCTAAGGAATGTAAAAAAGCAAGCACGGTTCCCTCGCCAGCGTTATGCAAAACGTTCGCTAACGCGACCGCTCCGGCGTCGTCGCAGTCACAACCTAGATCCGTATCTATAATAATTCGGTTTTTGCGCAATCTGTCCATACCACAAGTATAGCGCAAAGAAGTTCACGTTTGTATCTATAAGTTGGAAAATTGTTCACGTTTATATCTATAATTATAAGACCGTCTATCGTTTTTTCTCAAAATTAGCGATGTTATTTTCCTGCTGTACAGTCGTCATTTTTCTGTAGCGGGAGGGGCATATCGTCATTTTTTCCGTAAAAAAATTAATAAAACGGCGCATATTCTTAAAGCCGCAACGTTCGGCTATGTACTTTATCTTCATATCCGTTTCGCTTAACAAAGCCTTTGCCTTTGCAAGACGGTAACCGCTCAAATACTGATACGCCGATTGCCCCGTCGCTTCCTTAAAAATCACGCGCATGCGGTTTAACGAGTACCCCACCTGCTCGCTCAAAATATCAAAGTTGATTTTATACATGTAGTTCTTTTTAAGATAGCTTTTTAAGTAGTCGGCAATCTTTTTGCGGTATTCGTCGTTGTTCTCCGTTTTTTTCTTAAATAAGCGCAGCAAACACAAAACTATAAAGTTTGCCTCAGCATCAAGCTCCGACGGGTCGGAAACCTCCTTGTCATAAGTCATAGTTTTTAGCGCAAGCATTCGCGCGATTATATCCTTATGAAGCGGTTGCTTTATATCGAGCGGGAATACCGTATTGCTAAACTCGTTGTCCGCGTGCAAAAAACCCAGACAATAAACCTCCATCTCCGCAAAAGCAAAATCATCGTGCCGCACACCGGGTTCAATCAGCGCGATTGTGTTCTCCTTATACTGAAAGGTCTCGCCGCCTATGGTCGTTTCCCCGCCGCCGCCGCAATATAATACCAGCTCGTAATAACCGTGAGTATGCGCGACCGCATAATCGTTTTTTTTATGCTTGTAATATATAAACCCGGCGTATTGACTTAACTCACTCATTCCAACAGTATACACCAAAAAGGTTCACGTTTCAATCTATTTTATCATCTTTGCTCATCTCTATATCCGAATTAACAAACCTCACACATCTACCCATTATTCTTCCGTTGCTTTTATTTGTTGCAATTTGTTGCGCGAAACATGACATCTTACCGCCATGCTTTTGCAATGCTATCGCCACTACCTGACACGTTACTGCCATTATAACCGATTATAACCGAAAAGGCAAGCACTATTTGCAGATATAACAAAATTAGAAGTATATTTTGTTGCGGCAGATTGCACATAAAATTCAACAGTCATAAAGAGTGGCGGCATTTCAAACGTAAAACGGTGCGCTTGCCTGCGGAGTTGGTTCAACTTGTCCTGCGTGGCTGATCTATGGTAGGATTCAAGCCATATCGCAAAGCTTATATACTGATTTCCAAATAGGTACAACCGTTTCGGCTATTGAATAAATAGTGTTCGTCCGGGGATGCGCCTAGCCCGCCAATCGGAACAGTACCCGAACCCTCGTGTTTGGGTACTGTTTCATTTAAGGCTTGGTCGGTTTCGTCCTTGCCGACAAACGGGGCTTTGCCGTTCTCAAAGCTGAAATAAATGACGGTGCGCCC
>JAITNT010000124.1 GCA_031290295.1 Clostridiales bacterium | reverse complement strand
ACCACATTAATATAATATGGCGAATAAAAAATTTTGTGTGTTTTTGCCTAAAGACGGGAAGCCGAAAACCGCGTCCCGAATTTGGCAAAATATATCAGGACAAGCGCATTTTCATGCGTTTGCTCCCGCAAAAAAATTTTACAATGTCAAAACTATTGACAAGGTATCGGTTTTTGGATATATTTAATGCATATGATTCAGGTAAACGATGTCAGCTTGCAATTCGGGTCGAGAACGCTGTTCGACCATGTAAATCTTAAATTCACGCGCGGCAACTGCTACGGCGTAATAGGCGCAAACGGCGCGGGAAAGTCTACCTTTTTGAAGATTTTGTCGGGCGAGCTAGAGCCTAACAAGGGCGAAGTAACCGTTGACAAGAACGAAAGAGTGTCCGTGCTCGCCCAAAACCAAAACGCGTACGACGATTACACCGCGCTCGAAACGGTCATGTGGGGGCACAGGCGGCTCATGGAGGTGCTTTCGCTTCGCAACGAGATATACGCAAAACCCGATTTTAACGACGAGGACGGAGTTAAGGCGGGCGAATTAGAGGCGGAGTTTGCCGACATGGACGGCTACGAGGCCGAAAGCAACGCCGAGGCGCTGCTTAACTCCCTCAAGATAGACCGCGAGGTTTTCAATAAAAAAATGTCGGAGATCGACGCTAAAGCCAAGGTTAAGGTGCTTTTGGCGCAAAGCCTGTTCGGCAAGCCCGATATTTTGATATTAGACGAGCCGACGAATAACCTTGACGCAAAAACCGCAAAATGGCTCGAGGATTACCTCATGAACCTCGGCGAGACGATAATCATTATAGTTTCGCATAACCGCCATTTCCTTAACAGGGTTTGCTCGCATATCTGCGACGTCGATTTCAAGCAAATAAGCATTTTTGTAGGCAACTATGATTTTTGGTACGAGTCAAGTCAGCTTATGGCGCGCCTCGCTAAGGATCAAAACAAGAAAAAGGAACAACGCGCCAAGGATCTGCGGGAGTTTATCGCAAGATTCTCCGCAAACGCCTCAAAATCCCGTCAAGCGACCAGCAGACGCAGAGAGCTGGAAAAAATTCAATTCGACGACGTAAAGCCGTCCTCGCGCAAATACCCTTTTATCGACTTCAAGTACGAGCGCGAAATAGGCAACGATATTCTCGAGGTCGAAGGGCTTACCAAAAAAGGCTTCTTTGAAAATATTTCCTTCCGTCTGAAGCGCGACGACAAAATCGCCTTTTTATGCTCTAAAAGTCAAACGGTTTCCATGCTTTTCGACTGCCTTATGGGGCTTGCTAAGCCCGACGGCGGCACCGTTAAATGGGGGCAGACGATTATCCCCGAGTACCTGCCGCAAAACTACGATAACTATTTCGACGGCGTAGAGCTTACGCTCGTTCAGTGGATAGCGCAGTATTCGACGGAAAAATACGAGGAGGATTTGCGCGGCTGGCTCGGCAGAATGCTCTTTTCGGGGGCGGAAGCGCTTAAAAAAGCGAGCGTCCTCTCCGGCGGCGAAAGGGTGCGCTGTATGCTCTCAAAAATCATGCTGGGCGGCGCGAACTTCATTATATTCGACGAGCCGACAAATCACCTCGATTTAGAAAGCATTACCGCCCTCAATAAGGGCATGACCGGCTTCCGCGGCAGTATGCTGTTCATCACCCACGACGAGGAAATTATATCCACCGCCGCCAACCGTATTATAGAAATAGACAACGTAAAAATCTTCGACCGCGACACCGCATACGACGATTATTTGGAGCTGGAACTATAAACCGCTTGCGCGTAATATCTATGCGGCGCTATAAGCCGCCGCGTGAATGTAACCCGGTCGCGTGTGGTTTTTAACGCGATATAACGTATAACCTCTTACCGTATAATAACCGTAAATCCGTTGGCGTACGTTTTTCCCGGGGCGAGCCTGATCATGTCCCGCTTTGTTTCCAAATCGTCCGCCGCCTTGTCGTAGGACGGCAGCGAGGTCCACGGCTCTATACAAACGTAAGGCGCGTCGCTGTGCGGCTTGTGCCAAAGACCGAGATATTTCATGCCGGGATAGCTTACGGTAACGCTTCTCGCGCTTTTGTCCGATTTCAGCGTAACGCTTTTTGCCGCGTCGATAAGCACAATCGCGTCGTTATCAAAAAGACCGTGCTTCAGGTCAAGAATTTTGCCGCCGCGCAATTCAAAGGGGCGGGTTTCGCCCGTTATAAAGCATGCGGGCGACAGCACAATCTCGCGGGGCGTCTTAACGTCCGAAAATTCAAGATAAAAGTCCTCGAAATTACCGCCGCCCGACGGCACGTTGAAACCGGGGTGACCGCCCAAGGCGAATATTAACTCGCCGCGCCCCGCGTTAAGCACCTCATAAACCGTTTCCAAGCTGTTTCCGTCCAAAACATAGGTCACTCTGTACACAAATTCAAACGGATATTCCTTCTGCGTTTCGTCGTTATCCGATAATTCAAACACGATTGCGGTTTTTGTTTTGTCGCGGGAAACGGTTTTGGACACAAGCCAAAAGGCGGATTTCCGCGCGAAGCCGTGCGTGCCCATAAAATAGGTTTTGCCCTTATAGGTATATCCGCCGTCCGTAAGCCTGCCTACTATAGGGAAAAGATTGGGCGCGCGACCCGTCCAGTACGCCGGGCCGCCCTGCCACAAATATTCCGCGCCGTCCGCCGTCCTCACCGATTGCAGCTCGGCGCCGTACTCGTCGATTTCGACGGCGAGCTTGTCATTTTTAACCGTATGTATCATATTTTTTTTACCTCTCTTATAAATTATTGCGAGGGTGCGGGCAAAAAGATTTTATTGCGCAGCAAGCCCCTATATTAAATTACACATCAGCATAAGGACGGGTATCGTGACTATACTCAAAAGCGAGCTTAGAAGCACGCACTTGACCGCCGCCGCCCTGTCCGCGCCGAACCTTTCGGCGAACATAATGACGGTTGATGCCGACGGCATCGCCATTATTATATAAAGCGTAATAAAAAGCACGGAATTAAGCGGAAAAATCAGGTTAATGAGCGACAAAAAACCGAACGTGACCAGCGGCGCGACAATGAGCTTAACGCCTACCGAAATATAGACGCGGTAGGATTTGAACAAATCTAAAAGCCTTATTTCCGCAAGCCGTATACCCATAACCATCATGGAAAGCGGCGTAGTAAGCTCGCCGAGAAAGCCGACCGCGGTCAAAACCGGCGCGGGCAGCACAAAGCCGGTAAAGAAAACCGGCAACGCAACCGCAAGCGCGACCGTAGGCGGATTAAGAATTGCCTTTTTGACGCTTATGAACCTCGTGTCGCCGGTCATAGAATAAACGGACAGCGTCCACGCCAAAATATTAAATACTACCGTAAAAACCGCGCTGTAAATAATCGGCTCGGCGGACGCCGTCCCAGGAAAAAGCGCTTTCAGCATGGGTATTCCCATGAAAGCGCAGTTATTCAGGTAGCCCGCGGTAACGCAAACCTTCCTTACCGATTCCGCCGTACCCGCGCCGTCCGCCGCAACGGCTTGCGGCGCGCCCGACGCGCCCTTGCTTACGGGAAATATAAAGCAAAGCTTGCTTATAAAAAACACGCCCGCAATCAACAGCAAGGAAAGCGCCGCGGCGATGCCCATATTGAGGAGCAGCTCCGGCTCGAAGGTCTTTTCGGCAAAGGATTTTATCGTCAAAAAAGGCATAGCCACATACAACAGCACGGTGACAAGCCCGGACGTTATGTTTTCGGGAAGCATTTTCAGCTTTTTCAATATGTAGCCGGGTATTGCCAGCGCGACGAGCAATCCAACGCTTGTAAGCGACGTCAAAAAATCCATACTGCAATAATATACTCATTCGACCGTAAAAGGCAAGTAAAGTATACGCTTACTCGATATTTTTATTCGATATTTTAAGCAACCCGCCCTAAGCCCTTTACAAAAATTGCATTTTTTAGTACACTGTAATGTAATATATCACAGGCGGAGCAAAAATATATGAGTGATTTTAAGAAGATACCGGTACAAGAAATAAACGGCAACGTTTTTGAAATGATAGGCTCGGACTGGATGCTCATAACGGCGGGCGATAAGCAAAAAGCCAACGCGATGACCGCATCTTGGGGCGGGTTCGGCGTTATGTGGAACAGCAGCGTGGCGTATATAGTGATACGTCCGCAACGCTATACCAAGGAATTTGTGGACGCTAACGAAACCTTTTCGTTGTCCTTTTTTAGCTCCGAATACAAGTCCGCTCTCGGCTACCTCGGGAGCGTTTCCGGACGCGACGAGGACAAGCTGACCAAAAGCAAGCTTACGCTCGAATACGACGACGGCACCCCCTACTTCGGGGAAGCGAGCCTCGTCCTGCTCTGCCGCAAGCTGTTCGCGCAGCCCTTAGACCCCGGCTCGTTTACCGATCCCGCCTTGCCCGAGAAGATTTACCCGAACAAGGATTTTCATACGCTGTACGTCGCTAAAATTACCAAGGCTCTGCAAAGGCAATTTTAATAAATTATATACGCGCAAAAACTTATCGGAGGAAATAAAATAAAATGAATTGGCATTCAACACCGTTCGAGGATATTTTTGAACAATCGGGAACCTCGCCGACGGGTCTTACCGAGACCGAGGCAAGCAAGCGGTTGGACGAACGCGGGCGCAACAAGCTGGACGAGGGTAAAACCAAGGGGCTGTTCGCAAGGTTCATAGGTCAATTCAAAAACGTAATGGTTATAGTACTCATAGCGGCGGCGCTTATATCCGCGGGCGTAACTGTTTATGAGGTTATCTCGGGCGAGCCGGACGCGCTGCAGGGCTTTGCCGACGTCGGAATAATACTGGCTATCGTCGTTATCAACGCCGTAATCGGCGTTATTCAGGAATCGAAAGCGGAAGCGGCGCTTACCGCGCTGAAGAAAATGAGCGAGCAATACGCCAAGGTCAAGCGCGGCGGTATAATCAGGAGTATACCTATCGCCGAGGTCGCCGAGGGCGATATCGTAATATTAGAGGCGGGCGACATTTGCCCCGCCGACGTGCGCTTGATTTCCTCCGCAAGCCTAAAGGCAGAGGAATCCGCGCTTACGGGCGAATCGGCGGCGGTAGAAAAATCGGAAAAAGCCGTCGTGTCCGAAGCCGCCGGACTCGGCGACAGGACTAACATGGTATTCTCGTCCTCGGTAGTAACCTACGGGCGCGGCGAGGGCGTAGCGGTAGCCACGGGTATGCGCACCGAAATCGGCAAAATCGCCGCCATGCTCAACGCGGCTAAGGAAACGCTCACCCCGATACAAAAGAAGCTCGACAAAACTGGCAAATTCATAAGTATCGCCGTACTTATTATCGCGGCGTTCATTTTCGTACTCGGAATCGTGTCCGCGCTAATCGCCAAAAGCCTGTCTATCGATACGGGCATAGCCGCCTTTATGACGGCGGTGGCGATAGCCGTAGCGGCGATACCCGAGGGGCTTACCGCCGTTATCACTATTATCATGGCGCTCGGCGTACAAAAAATGAGCCGCCGCAACGCTATTATCCGCCGCCTGCCCGCCGTAGAAACGTTAGGCAGCACCGAGGTTATTTGCTCGGACAAAACCGGTACGCTCAC
>JAITNT010000048.1 GCA_031290295.1 Clostridiales bacterium | reverse complement strand
GGCGTGTATGACTTTCTACATTGTCCACACAAAAAACGTTGTGTCCCGGACGCATTAGCGCCCATTTTCCACTGCTTCGTCGTATTCCCGCAATGCGGACAAACACGCCTTTCCTTTGCTTCTTCTATCTTCATGCTTTCATTATATCACATCGTCTAATTCTTTGCACGTAATTAGGGCACTCCCGTCGGGAGTGTTGACATTATTGTGCTGTCGATATATAATCATAATAGATCCTTTGACTAAAGTCGGCGCGGCTGATTGTTTTGCAAGAGGTCAAATAGAACGACGGGTCGGTTTCGGGGGTATGAAATGAGTTATATCGATTATATTTATGAGCTTGAGGACAAGTTTTTTTCGGAGTTTGCCTTTAAGTCTAAGGATACCGGGGGGCGTGAACGGGAGATTGCGCCTTGCGAGCTTAGGACGGAGTTTTCGCGCGATCGGGACAGAATTATTCACTGTAAATCCTTTAGGAGATTAAAGCACAAAACGCAGGTTTTTTTGTCGCCTGAGGGCGACCATTATAGAACGCGGCTTACGCATACGCTGGAGGTTTCGCAGATTGCGCGTACGATAGCGCGGGCGTTGAGGCTTAACGAGGATTTGACGGAGGCGATCGCTCTGGGGCATGACCTGGGGCATACGCCGTTCGGGCATGCGGGCGAGCGCGCTCTGGGGGAATGCTACAAATTTGAACATGACGCGCAGGGGTTAAGGGTCGTGGACGTGTTGGAGTATGATTTCAAGGGCATGAATCTGACGTTCGAGGTGCGCGACGGCATACGCAATCACACGTCTAAGGGCAAGCCGGTTACGTTAGAGGGCTATGTCGTATCCAACGCCGACAGAATCGCCTACATAAATCACGATATCGACGACGCGATACGCGGCGGTATCCTCAAGGCCTCCGATATACCCGCGCAGTTTACCTCCGTACTCGGCTTATCTCACGGGCACCGCATTAATAACATGATACTCGACGTTGTTAAAAACAGCATAGGCAAACCGCAAATTAAAATGAGCGAGCCTTTTGCGGCGGCAAGCTCCGGGCTTCGCAGGTTCATGTTCGATAACGTGTACACCGAAAGCCTGGCAAAAAGCGAGGAGTCAAAGGCCGTGGATATGCTCAAGGCGCTTTACGCGTACTTTATCGCCGACACGTCCAAGCTTCCCGACGGCTATAACACGCTGCTTGCATCCGACGAGCAGAAGGTCTGCGACTATATAGCATCCATGACGGACAGGTACGCGGTTTCGGTGTACGAGAGAATTTTCCTGCCAAAGGGTTGGAAGGGTTAACGCGCTCGGCAAGCGCGGCAACATGGTGAAGAGGGCAAGAGAATCTTTATCGCCGCCTGCTAATCATTTACTTGTCTTCTTTTTTCTCTTTCCCATACTCTTTATCCGTCCGTCAAAAAAAGGGTCGCCCGTAATCGGCAACCCTCAAATGTTTGATATTAAAAATTATTTCCGGATAATTATTCCGCTTTTTTAGTTTTTTTCACAGGTTTTTTGTCGGTTTGCTCTTCGGCGGCGGGTTCAACCTTTTTTGCGGGCTTCTTGTCCGCTTTTACGTCCGTCTTTTTCTCGACTTTTTTGTCGGTTTTTTTATCGGGCTTAACAGCTTTTTTCGGAGCTTCCTTTTCGGCCTTGTCGGCGGCGCGTTTGGCGCGGGCGTCGGCGGTGGCTTTTCTTGTCGCCAGTCTTGCCGCGTCCTCTTTGGCGCGCTTTTCGGCTATACGCGTCTTGTTGTCAACCTTGGCGGCGATAACGATCTTACCGGACTTCAAGTCGGCAAGACGGGAAGCGACCTGCGCCTTTTTACGGGCGGCCGCATTAAAATGAATTACGCCCTTCGTCGCGGACGAATCGATTATAGCGTAGGTTTGCGGCAAAAGCTTTTCCGCAAGCTCGGCGTTATTCAGGTCTATTGCGGCGTTGAACTTTTTAATCGCCGTCGACAGCTGCGACTTAACCATGCGGTTGCGAAGATTCTTCTTCTCGTTTACATTTACGCGTTTTACGGCTGATTTGATATTGGGCACCTGTTTTCTCCTTAACTGTTAACGGCGGGCTTGACCCGTCATAAAATTTTGTATAAACCCTCGGGAATGACCGCAACCGCATATCCTTGCAACGGCGGATATTCTTTTAGTCCCACTATTTTAGCATAAAGAGTTTGTTTTTGCAACGATTATTTGCTTGTTTTTTTGCTAAAACTATCATTTGAACGCTTTAGTTGCAAAATTTTTTTAAGGGAAACACTAGGAATTGAAAGATTTGACCGATCTGGCCACAGAACGCACCCCCGAACCGCTCGGCGCCGGCATAACCTCGGACTGTTATACCGATAATATGGGTATCAAGGTTACCGAAGTAAACGTAAACAGCGCGGTCGGGGCGCGTGCCGTCGGCCGTCCCAAGGGGCGGTACGTTACATTTGAAATAGCGTCGCTTTCGGAAGCGTCCGAGAGTGTGCGGCTCTCGCTTTCTTACAACATATGCAAGGTTATCGGGCAAATGCTTGGCAACGGAAAAAACGTTCTCGTAGTAGGGCTAGGCAACAGAAATATGACCGCGGACGCGCTGGGCGCAAGCGTCGCGGACAAAATCATGGTTAATCGGCATGACCCCGGGCAGACCTCCGCGGTGCTTTCGGCAATCAGCCCCGGGGTACTCGGCGTAACGGGAATAGAAACCTACGATATAATAAAAGGCGTGATAGAAAAAACGCATCCCGACGCGGTTATCGTCGTGGACTCGTTGGCTTCGAGAAAAGCCGACCGCATAAGCTCGGCATTTCAGGTTACGGACACCGGCATAGTCCCCGGCGCGGGGGTAGGCAATCACCGCTTTGGCTTGAGCAAAAAAACCCTCGGCATACCCGTGATAGCCGTCGGCGTGCCGTTCGTAGTATTTGCTTCGTCTATTTCTATCGACGCTGTGCGGCAGCTGATTGAAAAATACCCCGATTTTCGCCCCTCGGACGAGCTTATGAACCGCATAGTAAGCGATTTAACTACCGAATATTTGCGCGGACTGGTAGTAACGCCCAAGGATATAGACTTACTTGTCAAAGACTGCGCCCAAATAATATCGCTGGCGATAAACAGCGCGGTACTGAAAATCGGTATAAAGGATTTGCTGGTAAACATGAGATGTTGAGCAAGCCGACCAAACGAATACTAACCGACCCAGCGTGAATAAGCCGCGATAGACGCGAATGCGCGCAAGGAAACCGACCAAACGTGAATCGGCGCTACGCTACGGCTAGCGCCTTGCTTGCTTAATCCGATTCAGTCGGACTTGGAGAGGTTTAGTCTTATCCGGGTTATTACTGCGTTCTCGGATAGTACGGGTAAAAGCCGCCTTTGTCCTTAGCGAGGAGCGTCAGCGAACGGGTAAAAGCCGCCTTGTCATTGGAACGCGAAACCCCCAGCGGAGCAGGGGCGAATAGAGTAAGCAGAAGCGGGAGGGTTAGTAAAAAAGATTCCTCCTATGTTAAAATGAAAGAGGTGTTGCAAGCCAAAGTC
>JAITNT010000028.1 GCA_031290295.1 Clostridiales bacterium | reverse complement strand
ATGATCGGTACTCCTAAAAAATAACATTCGTGTACAAGTATATTCTTAGTATAGCATACCCTCCCCCCCCCCGAGGCAAGCGTTTTTGCAAAAAAACTTTTGCATGACCGCACTGCATTAGCGGTGCAAAACAGGCGCGGCGGAAAATTTTTGATTCGCCTGATGATTTTTGTCAATCTTGCTTGATTAATTGATTAATTTGTGCTAGTATGTATAGTGAAGTAGATTTTGCAAATTTCGGAGGGCTTATGGACAGAAATCAAATTTACGATTCGCGGCTTGACCTCGTTAACGCCGTCAACGCGCGCGCAAAGGGTTTGATAACGGCGGTTTTGGACGGGGGGAGCTTTTGCGAGCTGGACACCTTTATGTACGGCGATACCCTGTACGGAGGCGCGGTGGGCGAGGGTGTCGTAAGCGGCTTCGGACGCGTCAACGACCGCAAGGTTTATATTTATTCGCAGAATATCGAGGTGCATAAGGGCGGAGTTTCCGCCGCGCACGCGACCAAAATTATTAAATGTATGAATACCGCGTCGCGCGAGAATGCGCCGCTTATTTCTATTATCGACACGATGGGGGCGCGACTCGAGGACGGGCTGGAAATGCTCGATAAATATTCCGAGCTTCTTTCGACCGCCGCGACCCTGGACGTTCCGCACATATGCGTCATTAAATCCGCCGGGTACGGTATGATTTCCGCGTTTACCGAGCTTGCGGACTTCGTTATAATGCACGAAAACGCCGTTACCGCTTCTACAAGCCCTATGATTATAGATCAGTCGTCCAATCCCGCGGGCGTAGGCGGAGCGGTAACGCATTCGACGGTTACGGGCTTATGCGATTTAGTTTACAAAACCGACGCCGAGCTGGCTAAGTATATTTCTCAAATCGTTAATATTCTTTATGCCGACGGCTCCGTCGATTCCGATCCTAATACGGTCGCCGCCGTTCTTAATGGCAAGCCCGATGCCAAACAAATTTTGGACAAGGTTTTCGATTCGGGCGCGCTCGTTTTGCGTGAGAAATTCGAGCCGTCCGTTATTACCGCGCTCGCCGCTATCGCCGACGTAAGCTGCGGCGTTATAATTACCGATTCAAAGATAAGCGATACGCTTTCGGGTAAGGCGCTAAGGAAGATATCGGAGTTTATCGTTAAGTGTGATTTTTTGGATTTACCCGCGGTAATCTTTTTGGACAGCAAGGGACTTAAATCGAGCCTTATAGAGGAGCACGGCGGTATCGTCAAGGAATACGCCGCATTGTTGCGCCGCCTGAATAACGCCGAAACAAAAATCGTTACGGTTATAACCGGCGCCGCGGTGGGCGCCGCGTACGCCGCGCTTGCCTCGAATAAAAACGGCATAAGCGATATTCTCGCATGGGTTACCGCGCAGGTTTCCGCGCTTCCAAGCGCCGCCGCAGCTAACATTCTGTACGCCGAGGAAATCTCTAAGGCCGCCGATAAGGACGCCGCCGTCAAGCAGCTTGCCTCGCAGTACGAAAACGAGTCTGCCGACGTTTATTACGCCGCCAAGCACGGATATATCGATAATATTATCGAGCCCGCGCTTACAAGGCAGTATTTGTATTTGCTGCTCAGGGAGGAATAGTGTGAAAGTCCGCACGTCGCCGGATACGGCAGAAGGCATCGCGTCCCCTAGGGTCATGTATTTCCGTATACACTCCCCGTCGGGTACGCTCGCTTTCTTTGTCTGCGGCGCGCTCGGTCTTTCACACGTTATTTGTGCCGCCGGAGCGCGGCGATGGAGGTTAACATGACTTTAGAACAGCTTCAAACGCTTGTAATAATTTGCGCCGTCGCGATTGTCGTTCTTGCGGCGGGATTAATAATCGGATATTTCCGCCTCACTTCTTATCTGCTCGCTTTTATAAGAGAGACCAGGAGCAGACGCGCGGGCGGCGAGAACGACTTAACGCCGCGTACCGCGCCGATTTCTGCGGACGACGGCGCGGAGCTTGTCGCGGCGATTACCGCGGCGATTACCGTATATTACGAGGCGGAGAGCGCGTATACGGCGGACGGACGGGGCACGGAAACGGAGGGCGGACGCGCTCCGCGGACGCTGTTTCAAATCAAAAAAATTAATAAAATTTAAGGCAGGAGAGGAACAATGCGTAAATTCAGAGTAAATGTTAACGGAAACTCTTATGAGGTCGAGGTTGAGGAAATAGCCGGTACCGGCGTTGCGGCGCCGACGGCGCGCGCCGCGATACCCGCGCCCGTTGTGAGCGCGCCCGCGCCGACACCCGCGCCGACGGCAAGGCCCGCGTCCGCTAATGCGGACAGGGTGTTTACGGACGGTTATGTAGTTAAGGCGCCTATGCCCGGAACGCTTATGAAATTTAAGGTCGAGGAGGGTGATTCCGTAAAGCGCGGACAACCCGTAGCTATTTTGGAAGCGATGAAAATGGAGAACGATATTAACGCGCCGGTTGACGGCAGGGTGCATCATGTCGCGGTAAAGGGCGCTTCGCTTAACGCCGGCGACGTTATCGCCGTAATTAAATAAGGGTTTTGGTAAAATGGGCGAAAGATTAATTCAATTGTGGGAATCGACCGGACTGGTGCAGGGAAGCTGGCAAAATTACGTCATGCTTTTGGTGTCATTTGTGTTGTTTTATCTTGCGATAGCACGGAAATTTGAGCCGTTGCTGCTCGTTCCGATAGCGTTCGGCATGTTCGCGGTGAATATTCCGGGCGGGCACGACGTTCTTTATGCTCCGGGCTTCAGCGAGGGTTTGAAGAATTTGCAGACGGGCTTCGATGTCACGAAAGGCGGCTTATTCGATTACCTGTCGCTCGGCGTTACGCTTAGCATTTTCCCGCCGCTTATTTTTCTCGGTATAGGAGCGATGACGGACTTCGGTCCGCTTTTGTCTAATCCCAAAAGCCTGCTTCTCGGGGCTGGCGCGCAAATCGGGATATTCGTAACCTTCTTCGGCGCGATATTGCTCGGACAGTGGATAGTTCCGGACGCTTTCGCCGCGGATAACTTAGGCGAGATTATGAAAGCCGCGGCCTCTATAGCCATAATCGGCGGCGCGGACGGACCTACGGCAATTTATGTTACAAATAGGCTTTATGCGGAATTACTGCCCATAATTGCAATTGCGGCATACAGCTACATGGCGTTGATACCGGTAATTCAACCCCCCATTATGAAGCTGCTTACTACCAAAAAGGAACGGCTTATACGTATGGACACGCCTAAGCCCGTTTCGCAGACCGTCAAAATTATTTTCCCTATCGCTATTACGCTGATAGTGTCCATACTTCTGCCGACGGCGCTGCCGCTGGTAGGAATGCTTATGCTCGGTAATCTTTTGAGCGTTTGCAAGGTTACCGAAAGACTGGCAAAAACCGCCGCG
>JAITNT010000264.1 GCA_031290295.1 Clostridiales bacterium | reverse complement strand
CCGTTAACATTTTGAAGGCGCACAAGGCGAGCCTTAATAACGGCTGTCTTATTCAGTGCTATTCCGGGAGCGCGGACACCGCCAAAGCTCTGATGAAATTAGATTGTTATTTTGCTTTCGGCGGCACATTGACTTACAAAAATAACGTGCACGGTATCGAAGCGCTCAAAATTATTCCGCGCGACCGTATCGTGCTGGAAACGGACTGTCCTTATCTTACGCCCGAGCCGCACCGCGGCAAAATTAACGAGCCGAAATATGTCGCCCTCGCGGCGGATAAAGCGGCGGATATTCTGGGGCTTACCCGCGACGGTATAGCCGACCTTACGACGGCTAACGCGTTAAGGCTGTTCCCGAAAATAGACTTATCGCAAAAATAAGTCTAATGGCAAGGGGAGTGGGCATATAAATCGGGCGGCAAAACGTCCGATTTTTTTCTCGGGCTACATTTTAACGGAAGCAAATACATATGCTATGTCATATGAAAAAAAATGTTTCAGCGGTTGCACCCGCCAAATCGAAGTCCTTTGTAAAGGGCGCGCTTATTTTGGGCGCGGCGGGTTTTATCGGTAAATTCTTGGGCGCAGTCTACCGCATTCCGTTAACAAATATCGTGGGCGCGGAGGGCATGGGCTTATACCAAATGGTGTTTCCGCTGTATACGCTGCTGCTTACGGTTTCGTCGAGCGGGTTGCCCGCCGCTATTTCCCGTCTGATCGCCGAAAAAAACGCGCTTGACGACAAGGAGGGCGCGCGTAAAATACTCGGCACGGCGTTGATAACGCTGACCGTTTTCGGCGCGTTGTCGAGCGCGGCGGTGATCTGCTTTTCGGGCGGCATAGCAAGGCTGCAGGGAAACGGAAACGCCGCGCTCGCGTATGCGGCGATAGCGCCGTCCGTTCTGTTCGTCGCGATTATCTGCGCGTTCAGAGGATATTTTCAAGGCAAGCAGAACATGGTTCCGTCCGCCGTATCGCAGCTTATCGAGCAGGGCGGCAAAATGGCGGCGGGGCTTGCGCTCTCGTATTTCTTACTGCCGCGCGGTTTGGAATGGGCGATTTTCGGCGCGCTTATCGGCGTAAGCATATCGGAGCTGCTCGCAATGCTCGTGCTTGCGGCGCAATATTTTGCCGAGCGCGACAGATTAAAGCCGCTGTACGGCGGCAGGGATTTCAGAAAATCCTTTAAGAACTTATACGGTCTTTCTATTCCGGTTACCTTGGGCGGAATAATTATGCCCGTCGTACAGCTTATCGACAGCGCGCTCGTAATAAATATTTTAACGGCGAACGGTTACGTAACGCCGGCGGCTACCGCGCTGTATGGCATAGCGACCGGCCCGGTTAATTCTCTGATTAATATGCCCGTCGTGCTTTCGCTAGCTATCGCGTCCGCAGTAGTGCCTAATATAAGCTCTCTGCGCGTAAAGGCGGACACCTGGAGCATATCCAAAAACGCCGCTTTGGCGCTTAAAATGACTATGTTCATTTCGGTGCCGTGCATGATAGGGTTCGCCGTTATGTCCGCGCCGATTATTAACCTGCTGTATTCGGGAGGGCTTCATAACGGCGTAATAGACGAGCCGCGCGTGGCGGCGGCGTTGCTTGCCATAAGCTCAGTATGCGTTATTTTGATCGCATTCATTCAGGTAACTACGTCGCTTATGCAGGGCATGAACCGCAACTACCGCCCCGTAATAAATTTGCTGATAGGCGCGGTAATAAAAATAGTATCCTCCGTACTGCTGCTGCCGGTTATGGGCATATACGGCTCGGCGGTTTCTACGATACTTTGCTTCCTTACGGCGTTCGTGCTGAACGCGATTTCGCTTGCCCGCACCCTGAAGCTAAGGCTTAAGGTACGCGGTTTTTTACTCGCGCCGATACTGTCGGGCGCGCTTATGGGGGCGACCGCGTACTTTGTTAACGGAATTCTTGCAAGCCTTTTGCACCCTAAGCTAGCCGTTATTATGGCTATCGCGGCGGCGGGCGCGGTTTATTTTGCCGGAATAATGCTGTTCGGCGGCTTCGATTACGAAGAAGGGCGCAGGCTTCCGCTGGTCAGAAGGCTGTATAGGAAGAACGGATAATTAAAAAGAGAGGGGAAAGGGCGAGTGAATTGTATCGGGGCGGTGAAAGCGGCGAAGAGGGTCTGGATTGCCACACGTCGGCTTCGCCTCGTTCGCTAAGGACAATGGCGGCTTTTACCCGTACAATACGAGTATACCGTAATAACCCGGATAAGACTATGCCGTTGAAGTCCGCCCGAATGCGAAGAAGCGAGACGAAGCCGCCGTTAAGGCGGCGGAGCGAGCGCGCATTCGCGTATGGGCGGATTAGCGGCGAAGAGGGTCTGGATTGCCACACGTCGGCTTCGCCTCGTTCGCTAAGGACAATGGCGGCTTTTAACCGAACAATACGAGTATACCGTAATAACCCGGATAAGACTATGCCTATTCTTTTCTGCATCGCTTAATTAAATTCAACCACTATGTTTGTTAAAATATTTTTCGATTTTTGTCAAAACGCCTTGACAAACAAATGTTCCTTATGCTATACTAAGGGCACAAGGTAAATTTGAGGTTTGCAAGAGGTGAAATTATGAGGATTTATTGTATCGGGCTGGGCGTGAGGTCGGGAGACCTGTCGGTACGCGCGGCAAAGCTGCTCTACGGGTGCGGCAGAATCGTTCTGCGTACGGCGCGCACGGAATGCTCCGCGGCTCTGGAGGGCTTCGACTGCGTTTCGCTTGACGGGATTTATGATACCGCCGCGGACTTCGACAGCTTGGCGGAAGTGCTTGCCGAGCGCGTTTTGGAGCTTGCGGAGGGCGCGGATTTTTGCGCTTATTGCGTGCCAGGCAGCGGCGTAGACGACACCTCGGTTGCCGCGCTGTTCGGTAAAGTAAAAAACAGGAAGGACGTCGAGATTATCCCGGCGGCGGGAGCCTCGGCGTCCGCGCTCGCCGCTTATGCTCCGCAGCTAAGCTATCAGTCCTTATCGGCGTACGACGTTAAGCCCGGCGCGGTAAACACCCGGTTGCCGCTGGTGATTTATGAGCTTGACAACCCCTTGCTTGCGGGGGAGGTTAAGCTCGTGTTATCCGAGCTGTACGGCGACGGCGCGGAGGTCTATATCGACGGCAAAAGGAAGGCGCTTAACGAAATCGAC
>JAITNT010000212.1 GCA_031290295.1 Clostridiales bacterium | reverse complement strand
GTTTGATAACGACGCTGTTTTTTTGTGCCGGAGCGAATAAATCTATAGATTTATTCGCTCCGGGGAAGGGGACAAGCTATATCGCGCACGTGATAAATCCCGGCACTCTTACGCTTTTCCCCCTCTGCCGCGCGCTATAGCGCACGGCATTCACCCTCTTTATGGGGTTTCTTCACGCCCTGCGGGCTAAAACCCGTTAATGGGCGCGGAGCAAAACGCGGTTTCGCTCCGCGCGTAAGTTTAGTTGTATTATCGCCGTTCTTTCGTACTCAATACAATAAAACCCTATCCGTCCTTAGCGAGGCGCGGAAAGCGCCGTAGGAATCCGATTTAATTTTATCCTCTTTTCTTTTTAGGCTACCGCGTGCAGTAAGCGGTTTCTAGATTGCCGCGTCGCTTTCAGCTCCTCGCAATGACAACCAAAGTTTGTCTACCAATAAACAATACCAATTTACTCTATCCATGTCAATGCTCGGTTTCCTCACAATGACGGGCGCAGCTCATGCCGCCCGTACCGGATACAATTCACTTTAGCCGCGCTTTTCTGTCGCGTTTTTTTAGGAACGGCAGCCACATCAGCAGGTTCAGCGCGAGGATTATTATTGCTACGGGCAATAAATATATGAACGGCAGCTCGCCGAAGAACGCATATAACTGCGTCAGTACGGGAAGCCCGGCGGGACCGAATGTCCAAAAATAGCTCGCCGTGCGGAAATGGTCAAAATTCCTAAGAATCGCGGTAATAATAAAAATGAATAGTCCGGCGGCTAAAAAGTAAACCCAGTTAAACGCCGCCGCTTTGAGCGAGGGGACGAAGCGTCCGCTTACGGGCAAGGAAATTGCAATCGCCATAATATTTATGTGAATAATGAAGTAGTCAAAAAACATGTATTCCGCGAATAGGTTCAGGTTCATATGCACCGGCGGAAATATAAGCAGGGCGGTAAGCGGCGCCAGCGCAAAATAATAGAGCGTGTTATACAGCCGCTTTTTCTTGAGTATAACGACGACCGGACAAAAGTATATCAGCAAATTGCATAATTGAAGCGGCGCGAGAGTCGTCCAGTCCTTATCCGCATTCCAAAAGGTGTCTTGAAAAATATTGTCATATCCCAAAAAGAGTCTGCCGAAAAAGAGCGTAACCATGACGGCGCAGACAGCCAGATAAATCCTGTCTTGCGTTTTGGGCTTAACCCTCCGCATTAACAGCGACAGCCCGACGACATAGCCCGCGCCGATAAAAAGCAACAAGACGTGCTGATAAGAAAACAAATTCGGTACGACATAAATCGGCGCGTCATTAAAAAACATTTATCGCCTATTCCTTTTCGCGGGGGGGGGGGGTACTGTGTCGTTTATCGACGGCTCCGCGTCCGACCGCCTTACGGGCAGCTTGAAAACGCTTTTCGCTTTGTAATAAAAATTCTTACAGCCGTTTTTGAAGTCGGCGGGGAGCGCCTTTATCTCCGCTTTCGTATGCATAGGCAGAATAATCGCCGACCACAAAACGACCAGAACCGGGAACAGCAATATCATATAAAGCAACGGTACGGGCAGTATTTGGAACAGCTGCAACAACAGCGGCGTGCCGTCCGGCGATAACGTCCATATGATATTAAATAAATATTCGCCCGCCGCCGTCCGCCAACCGATATCCTTATTATCCGTAAGGTAGCTCGGATTAAATTGCGGATTTAACGTTAAATTCATAACTAAGCCGATTAACGCGCCGGCAATCAGCATAAGCAAAATTAACCCGAGGGTTTTCGCCGCGTAGTGCGCGCGGGGCTTGAACAGCTTGAAAGCGACGAGATAAATAGGTATTACTATGTAAGTCCAATGCGTAAAAAGGAACTCTACAAAGTGCCAGGGTCTTTGCGGCAAGCCCGAAAGCAAGAAAAACGCGAACACCGCTCCGACCGAAGCTATAGTCACCATGTACTGCAACCAAATTTTGTTTTTGCTTTTCATGGCGATCGGATAAAGAATAGCGTTAAGACTGCACAGCGAAATCGGGATTACCGTGGCTATCCACCGCGCGATGTTTCGGTCGCCGTTTTTTCCCGTGAGGAAGGATAAATTGTCAGGATTGACGAAACCCCAAAAGAAGAAATTAAAGACCTTATAACCGACGCAAATTAAGATAAGAACCCATAGGAAACGCCATTTGACGGTATCCGATTTTTTTCTGAAAATAAAAAACAGGGCGAGGAACAAAGCCGCAAAAAACAGAATTACCGCGAAATGATGCAGTGAAAAAGCCTTTAGATTGAAAAACCACGACCCGTTGTCGGTAAACAGCCAACCCATAAAAACCGCCTTGTTTCATTTGTATATATCTTATAGAATTATATCACACGCCGCAAAATTATGGAATAAAAACGATATGCAATTCCTGAATTGACACAAACATGTAATATAAATCGCACTTTACACAATATGATTGTAAAAAAACCTTGCAAAAAGTGTTGACAAACGGCGTTTGACGTGATATCCTTATGAAAACTTAATAATCAAACCGTGGAAGCAGAGTAGTAGCAGTCAAAGAGGTTTTACAGAGAGTCTTGGGGTGGTGTGACAAGACGAACCGTTGGGTGTGAATGGATTGCCGAGGGCAGTTAAGAAATCGACTATGCAGTCTTGAGAGTATTTTCTGACGGAATTCCTACGTTAGTGGATAGGATGTGTTAGCATCCGAATAAAGAGGTAACGGATATTAAAGTCCGTTATGAAATTGGGTGGCACCGCGTTGTTATATCGCCCCGAGCGATATGTCGGCGCGTTTTTTTTTGTTCAAAGAAAATTTCGTTCCCGACGACCGTTTGAAATTTTTTTTGAAGGAGAATAAAAAAATGAAAAAACTACTTGTCACCCTGCTCTCTGTCGTAATGCTGCTGTGTTCCGGAGTAATGCTCGCCGCGTGCGACTCCAAGCCCGTAATCGGCGTATTACAGTTCGGAGCTCACCCGTCCTTAAACAACTGCTACGACGGCTTTATCCAAGGACTCGAGGAGGGCGGAATCGACCTCGCCGCTTACAACGTTAAGCATGAGGATTCCAACTTCGACAGCGCCACCGGCGTCGCTCAGGCAAACGGACTCGTCAGCCGCAAGGCGAAATTAATCCTCGCAATCGCTACGCCGAGCGCGGTGGCGGCGTACGCCGCGGCTAACGGAACGTTGCCCGTCGTATTCTGCGCGGTTTCCGACCCTGCCGCCGCGGGCTTTGTAAAAGGTCAAACTACCAATCTTACCGGCTCGAGCGATTTGTACGATTTTGCGGCGCAGCTCGAATTGATTAAGGCTTTTTTGCCGCAGGCATCTAAGGTCGGGGTTCTGTACACGGAGAGCGAGTCTAATTCGATCGCGCAATTAGCCGCGCTGAAGGCCGCCGCCGCAGGTACGGGACTTACTATTATCGACAGAGGCATAAATAACGCGAACGAGATTCCATCCGTTACGGATGCTCTTATCAATGAAGGCGTGGATTGCTTAACAAATCTTACCGATAATACCGTCGTAGGCGCGTTACAGACGATTTTAGCCAAAACCGACCTTGCGGGTATTCCGATATTCGGGTCGGAAATCGAGCAGGTGAAGGGCGGCTGTCTTGCCAGCGTGTCGATAGATTATATTGACCTCGGCAGGCTTACGGGTCTTATGGCGGCAAAAATTCTCAAAGGCGAAAAAACCGCCGACCAGCTCGACTACCTTTACATTGAGGATTACTTTAATTGCTACAGCGCTCAAAAGCTCGACGAGTTAGGGCTTACGCTGCCCGACGCGTACGCGGCAGATATTCTTGACGTGGACGCGCAAGCGTAACCGGGCGCACGCTCGGAATCCAACGGGGAGGGCGCATAGCCCTCCCCATAACCCGGGACAAACGCATAAAATTGCGTTTGTCCCGGTCGCGAAAAAAGCTAAACTACTAACGGTGTGATGCATGATAGTTGTCGATTTGATATTGAATACGCTCTCGCAGGGCTTATGCTACGCGCTCGTCGCTATGGGCGTGTACATTAGTTATAAGCTGTTAGACTTCCCCGATTTGAGCGTGGACGGTTCATTTCCGTTAGGCGCGGTGCTGTCCGTCGTCCTCATCAAAGCGGACGTGCCCGCGATACCCGCCGTATTAATCGCGATGATCGGCGGCGGTATTGCGGGATTTATAACGGGCTTCTTACACGTCAAGTTCAAATT